>JAFPWV010000130.1 GCA_017412675.1 Clostridia bacterium | reverse complement strand
CGTCCACCTTTTTCAAAAGGTGGTAGGGTGTCGGGGCAACGCCCTGACCCGCACTCCGCAGAGTGCGGAACACCCAAGCCTTCCAGAGAGTTCCTCTTTTTGGTTCTTTTTCTCCTCGATAAAGGAGAAAAAGAACGCCGATAGCGTTATGGAAAGAGAACGGCTGTCGCATTTCTCCGTTTCTTGGAGTTCGTGCGACAGCCGCCTTTGCTTTTTATCCGTGCTTTTAATCGCCGAGAATGTTCGAGAGCGCCTTGTCGAGCGTCTTGGCCGCGACCTTCTCCATCTTGGCGACGGCGGAGGCGACTTCGGTCTTGCCCGCGGAGGCGTTGCTCGCGAGCGCGTCCTTGATCGCGCTGACGGCGAGCAGATCGCAGAGGTTGAAGCGTCCGGTCGAGAGGATCAAGTCAAGCATCTCCTTGCTTTCCTCGTCGCGGATGTACTTGAAGTTCAGCGTCGTGTCGACGTATGCCTGGCGGAGATCGCCGTGGGATTCGGCGCAGAGGTTCTCGAGGATGACGCCCGTGCGCTCCGGATCGCTGTTGGTGATCGGGATGCCGCACATCGCCGCGTAGGTCGCAATGTAGGTGACGTAGTTCTTCTGCGCGTCGTCATACTTCGGGAAGGGCACGATGCCGAATTCGTTGTCCATCTCGCGCAGCTTCTTGAGGGAGCCGATCGGTTCGAGGTAGAAGAGCGCGTGGCCGGAGAGGAATACGCCGTGCCAGCCGTTCTCATACTGCGCGATGTTCTGGGTCTTGCCGTCCATACAGACGTAGCGGCTCGTGGCGTCGGCGGAGAACATGGTGTTGACGATCTTCTCGTACACGGCGTAGAAGCGGTCGCCGAGCGTCACGTTTTCCGGGATGCCGTCCGCGTTGCGCGTGATGAGCACTTCGTCCGCCGCGATGTAGAAGGGATGGAAGCATCCGCTGTAGCAGGTGACGCCGAAGCGGTCGTTGCCGTCCATCGTGCCGTCGCCGTTGAGGTCTTGCGCTGTGGCTTCCATTTCGGCCTTCATGCGGTCGATGGTCCAGGTGCCCTCCTTCACGAGGTCATAGGGGTTGTCGAGCTGGTTCTGGTCGAGGAGGGAGCGGTTGTAGCCGCACATCCAGAAGGATTCCTTGAACATGAGATGGATGTCGCCGACAAGGTAGAAGAGCTTGTCGAGAATCTGGATCTCGTTCATCGCGGCGCCCTCCCACCAGGGCTTCGCAAGGTTGAGCGTGGAGATCTCGTTGACGTTGAGGAGCTTTCCGGACGTGCCGAAGGCGGAGACGAAGCCGGCCTCGTTCCAGAAGCAGGCGTAGGTGTCGTCACCCGCGGCGATGGCGGCGTTCATGCCGCTCGTGACCTCGGAATAGCCGACGAGCTGTTCCGCGATCTCGATGTTGAGCGTGTCCTCGACCTTGTGGTTCCGGTTGAAGATCGCGTCGTTGATGCCCTCGCCCGTCAGCTCTTCGGCGGACATGAGGGTGTAGGCGAAGTTCGAGATGTTGTTGAGAAAGGTGAAGGCGAAGCCGCCGTAATCCCCGGTCGGGAGATCGGCGTAGAGGGCTGCCGTGGGATCCTCTTCTTCCTCCTCGGCGGGTGTGACGGTACCGGAATCGGTGCCCGGCTGCGCGGCCTCATCGCCGTTCTCCGTGGACTGGGCGCAGGAGAAGAGGGCGGGGACGAGCATCGAGAGCACGAGCAGGATGGCGAGCAGTTTCTTCATGATCGGACTCCTTTTCATTGTAGATCGGTGAGGTCTTTCTGATGTTCATTATACCTCCCCGCGCCGGGTTTGTCAACGGGATCGCCGCGGATTCTACCGATTCTTCCGTGGGATCCTCCGGGAACGGAGAAAAAGAGAGCGCATTCCGCGGGGAACACGCTCTCATGCCGAAAGCCTTATTCCAGCTCGACCTTCACCGGCTTGCCCGTCGCCATCGATTCGTTGCAGGCCATGGTGAACGCCACGGACTTGAACGCGTCGCTGTACGGGGAGCGGATCTTCGAGCCGTCGCCGGAGATGACCGCCTCGATGAACGTCCGGTCGCAGAGGATGCCGGCGTCGCCTTCCTCACGGTAGAGGATGCTGTCGCCCGTCGCCTCGCCGAGCGCGCCGTCGCCCTTGATGACGAAGCCTTCCTTCTCGGGAGCCGGTTCCGCGGGCTTCTCGCCGAAGACCTCGAAGGTGCCGAGGATCTTGAGCTCCGCCCGCTTGTCCGCCGCGGAGAAGATGATCTTCGAGTCGAAGCTGTTGCCCGTCTTCGCGTAGTCGCCCGTGGAGATCGTGCCGATCGTGCCGTTTTTGAACTTCACGATGGTGACGGAGCAGTCGTCGGTGTTGTAGTCCGGGATGCCCTTCACGAAGCCGCGCGTGCCGTAGGTGCAGACCTCTTCCGGCTCGCCGAAGACGTAGCGGATGATGTCGAACTGATGGATCGTCTGCTCCACGATCTGGCCGCCGGAGAGATCCTTGTCCTTCCACCAGAACACGCCGGGGACGCCGCCGATGCGGGTGCAGTCGATGAAGATGATCTCGTTGTTCTTGCAGAATTCCATGTTGGGCGGGACCAGCTTGGAATAGCGGCACTGGAAGCCGGACGCGGTGATGAGGTTCTTTTCCGCAGCCGCGTCACGGATGCGGCGCGCCAGATCGAGGTCGAGCGCGAGGGGCTTCTCGACGAAGAACGGGATGCCGCGCCGGATCGTCTCGAATTCGATTTCCCCGTGGCAGTACGGCGGGATGCAGATGAAGACCATGTCCGGCTTCACCTCGTCGTACATTTCGAGGTAATCGGTGTACGCCTTGCCGCTCCCCGCCTTCTGGACGAAGGATTCGGCCCGCTCCGGGATCAGATCGCAGAAGCCCGCGAGCTCGATGATATCCGTGAAGCCGAGGAAATGCCCGAGGTGATAGGTGCCGATGCCGCCGCATCCGATGATGGCCAGTTTCTTTTTCATGATGATTCTCCTTTATTGTTTTGCGTTATTGGTTTTCGTACTGAATGATCTCGCCGATCTCGCCGGCGACTTTTTTGTAGTAGTCGTCCCAGCTCATGTCGGGATCGGATTTGCCGACCTCGCCGGTGAGGTAGCCGTCGAAGCCGCCCGCCTTGAGCGCGGGGATGATCGCCGCCCAGTTCGCGGAGCCGTGCGTGATGTCCTCCCAGGTGCCGCCGGAGTTGATTCCGCCGTACCGTTTGTAGTCCTTCACATGGACGTATCCGATGTGCCCGGCGAGGACCTCCGCCCAGTATTCGGAGACGGAGAAGGCGAGCATGTTCCCGGCGTCGAAATACGCGCCGATGGACGGGGAGCCGATCTCCTCGATCATGGACTTCATGTCGTAGGGGGAGAGGAAGAAGCCGTTCCAGACGTTCTCGAGCCCGACGAAGATGCCCGAGGCCTCGATCTCTTCGCGCATGGACTTGTAGAACGCGATGCTGGTCTCCCGCGCGCCCTTGAGCGTCAGGGTTGCGTTCATGCCGCCCGGGACCGTCAGGATGCCGCCCGCGCCGAGCGCCTTCGCCGCTTCGATCTGCTTCCGGATGAGCCGCCGGTAGTCCTCCCAGCGTTCGGGGTGGCCGCTCATGCCGCCCGCGAGGGAGGTCGAGATGCTGACGACGGGCAGGGCGTACCGCTCGCTGAGTGCGCGGATCGCGGCGTAATCCGCCTCCGTCGTCTCCATGGAGAGCGCGTGTGCGCCGCCGGGGCCGTCGACGTTGAGCTCGATCCCGTCGAAGCCCGCGCGGGAGACGGCCTCGAACATCTGCTCGAAGCTCGCCGCGCCTTCCACCGTCCAGGCATTCAAAGATTTTTTCATAGAGAACCCTCCTCTGATGGGGATTGGTGTCGGTTTTGGAAAAAGAAGCCGGAGCGCGCAAGAATTTACGGATTCGACTTTCATTTCCGCTGAAAACAGTATATACTAAGAAACAGGAACTGTCAAGAAGAACGGCAAAAAACAGCGGGACGATTTTTATGAAATTCCTCCATACCTCCGATCTCCACATCGGGCTCAGGCTCTGCGAAGCGCCGATGAACGGCGAAATCGAAGCCGCCCTCGACGCCGTCCGGGACATCGCCGTGCGGGAAGCGTGCGACGCGGTGATCGCGGCCGGGGACATCTACGACCGGGCGGCCCCCTCCGCGGATTCCGTCGCGGTTTTCGACCGGTTCGTCACCGGGCTGTCGGCGGCGGGCATCCCGATCCTCGCGATCTCCGGCAACCACGATTCCCCCGAACGCGTGGGCTATCTTTCCGCGCTCCTCGACCGGGCGGGCGCGCATGTTTCACCGGTTTACGACGGAGAGGTGCGCCCCGTGACCCTCGAGGACCGGGCGGGGCCGGTGGATTTCTGGCTCCTGCCGTTTTTCCGGCCCGTGCAGTATCGGGCAGCGGTCGAGGGGACGGCTGCGGAGAGCTGGGGGGACACCGCGGCGGAGGCGATCGCGCGGCTCGGCATCGATCCCGGACGCCGGAACGTCCTCATCGCGCATCATTTCGCGGCCCCGGACGGGATCGAGAGCACCGCAGGCGGCATCGGACGGGTCGATCCCTCCGTTTACGCGCCGTTCGATTACGTCGCGCTCGGACACCTGCACCGCGCACATGCGGTCGGACGCAGGACCGTGCGGTACAGCGGCTCGCCGGTGAAGTGCTCCTTCGACGAGGCGGACGACGCGAAATCCGTCAGCCTCGTGACGATCGACGGGGAGCGAGCGGTCCGCATCGAAGAGATCCCGCTTCCCGTGCGCCGCGACGTGCGGCAGATGCGCGGGACTTACGAGGAGCTCGTGTCGCCCGCGTTCCGCGAAAAGGGCGATCCCGACGACTATCTCCGGGTGATCCTCACGGACGAGGAGGACGTCCCGGACGCGGTGGCGAAGCTGCGGGTCGTCTATCCGAACCTGTTGCGGCTCAGCTACGACAATCAACGGACGCGCGCGCTCGGACGCCTCGAGATCGTGACGGAGGACGAGACGGGTCCCGACTCCCTGACGCCGGAGTCCGTCTTCGCGCAGCTCTGGGAACGTCAGCAGGGCGCGCCGCCGGACGAGGAGACGGTCAGACTGGCAGAGGAGCTGTTCCGGGCTGCCCGGGAAGCAGAAGGAGGGAGAAGATGAGACCGCTGGAGCTGACGCTCAAGGCCTTCGGGCCGTATATCACGGAACAGACGCTCGATCTGCGCCTTCTGACCGGCGGCGGGCTCTATCTCATCACCGGGGACACGGGCTCCGGAAAGACGATGCTCTTCGACGCGATGACGTTCGCCCTGTACGGGGAGCCGAGCGGGGGGAGCCGGGAAAGCGGGATGCTCCGCTCGAAGGCTGCGCCGCCGGATGTCGTGACCTCGGTGCGCTTCACGTTCGAGGATGCGGGGCAGGTGTGGTGCGTCTACCGCGAATGGGGCCGCGAACGCCGGAAACGGGACGGGACGGTCGCCGAGGAGCGCTCGCAGGAGGCGTGGATCCGGCATGAGGACGGTCGTGTCGCCGCCGTGAAGCAGAGACCCGTGACCGCGGCGGTGACGGAGATCATCGGGCTCGACCGCGACCAGTTCCGGCGGTGTGTGATGCTCGCGCAGGGCGAATTCCGCGATCTCCTCTTCGCCGACACAAAGGAGCGGATCCCCATGCTGCGCGGCATTTTCGGCACGGAGCTCTTCGAGCGGTTCACGAGAGAAGCCGCGGAGCGCACCAAAGCCGAAAAAGCGGCCCTCGACGCGATGCGGATCCGCACGGAGCAGCTGGCGGCGGCCTTCGAGAGCGAAGACGGGCCGGTCCGCGCGCTCCTCGACGAATGGGAGACCCCCCCGGCGGATGCGCTCGAGGAAGGGCTGACGCGCGATCTGGCGGAGGCGAAGGAGCGGCTCGGGGCACAAGAGGAGCGCCTTGCGGCTTGTTCGGCTGAGAGAAAAGCCGCGGACGAGGCGAAGATCCGGGCCGAGAACGACCGGAAGAACGAGGAGGCGTACCGCCGGGCCTGCGGGGAGCGTGACGCGGCGCAGAAGCGGTTCGAGGAAGCCGGACACGATGCGGAAAACGCCGGGATCCGGCACAGGCGGGCGACGGCGCTGAGAGAAAAGGCGGCGGCCCTGAAGTCCCTCGAACCTGATTACGACGAGCGGGACGCGCTGGAGCGGGAGGTCCGGGAGACGGAATCGGAAGAAGAGGCTGCCCATCGGGCGTGTGATGCGGCGGAGGCGGAAGAGGCGCGCATCCGGGATGAGGCCGCCCGTCTCCGGGAACGGCTCGAAGCGCTCGACGGGATCGTGGAGGCTGGGCGGCATCTCGAACGCGAGCTGGACGCGGCGGCGGCAGAGGAAAAGCGGTGCGGGGAGATGGCGAAGCGGTACCGGCTGCGGATGGCGGCGGAGCGGGAGATCGCGGATCGCGCGGCGGAGTACGAAGATGCGGCGCAGGCGTGGGAGGCTGCCCGGGATCGCGCGGATTCCCTGACGCGGCGGTATTTCGACGGCATCGCCGGGATCCTCGCCGGGGAGCTCTCCGACGGGGAACCCTGTCCGGTGTGCGGATCGCGCGAGCACCCCGCTCCGGCTGACCGGGAGGACGACGTCCCGGACCGCGCGGCGGTGGATCGGGCCAGGAAGGCCGCGGACGCCCAGAGCGAGGTCATGCGGGTGGCGGCGGAGCGCGTTTCGGCAGCCCGTTCGACGGCGAAGCGCCTCGACGAGGAGATCGCCGGTGCGGCGGGGGGAGAAATCCCCGACATTCCGCTCGAAGAGCTTGCGCGGGAAGAAGAAAGCCGCGCGGCGATCCGAAGAGCGGACGGCAGAGAACTCCGCGAACGCCTCGGGGAACGTCAGCGGGCGGAAGAAGAGCGCACCGGGATCGCGCGGGAGCTCGAGGCGCTCGCCGAAGAAGAAAAGACCGTCGGCGAACGGAAAGCCGCGTATCTGCGGACGCTCGCCGAGCTCGGAGGCGCCCTCGCGGAGCGGCGGACCCGGCGTGACGCGCTCTCGGCGAAGCTGCCGCTCAGGACCCGTGCCGACCTCGACGCGAGCGTTCAGGCGATGAACGGGCGCGCGGACGAGGAGGAGGAAGCGGTTCGGGCGGCGGAGAAGACGCTCTCGGATGCCGCGCTCGAGCTGCAGGCGAAGCAGGCTGCGGCGGACACGCTCGGTTCCCGGATCGCCGAGAGCGAGGCGGAGCATCTCGACGAAGCTGTCCGGCGCGCCGGGGAGCTCGCAGAGGAAGAAAACGCGCTCATGACCGCGGCGGCGGAGGCGAGGGAGCGGATCCGGCACAACGAAAAGACGGCGGCCTCCTTCCTCGAAGCGCGGCGCGCGCTCGACGAGACGGAAAGACGGTACGCGAAGCTCGCGGCGGTCTCCTCCACGGCGGGCGGCGGTGTCGCGGGCAAGGAAAAGCTGACGCTCGAGGCCTTCTGGCAGATGCGCCTCTTCGAGCGGATCCTGCGGCGGGCGAACATCCGGCTCATGGGCATGACGGACGGGCGGTATGAGCTCCGGCGGCGCGAGGAGGCCTCCCATCAGGGCAAAAGCGGGCTCGACATCGACGTCGCGGATCATTGGGACGGCTCGCGGCGGCCCGTGAAGTCCCTCTCCGGCGGCGAAGCGTTCGCGGCGTCCCTCGCCCTTGCCCTCGCGCTCTCCGACGAGACCGAAGCGGAGGCGGGCGGGGTGAAGATCGACGCGATGTTCATCGACGAGGGCTTCGGCTCGCTCGACGAGAACGCCCTCGGCGCGGCGGTGGAGGTCCTCGAATCGCTCGGCGGCGGCGGACGGTCCGTCGGGATCATCTCCCACGTCGCCTCCCTGCGCGAGCGCATCCCCCGGCGGATCCTCGTCGAGCGGCGGGGCGGGGAAAGCCGTGCCATGGTCGACCCCGGCGCATGAGGCGCGGATTTCATTTCCTTCATTGACTTTCCCCGGAAATTGTGCTATGATAGGGACGGATCACGGACTCTGAAAATCACAGAAAAGAAGGTTTTGTTCTGAAAAACGCTGCTCAAACCCGAGGCTCCTTCCTCGAAGGGGCGTTCATACTGACGGTCTCCACCGCGTTCGTCAAGCTCGCGGGACTGCTCTTCACCTTCCCCATCGCGCGGATCCTCGGCGACGGGGGCATGGGCGTCTTTTACAGCGCCTACAACATCTACAATCTCATTGCCGTGCTCGCCTCCGCAGGTCTTCCCGTCGCGGTGTCCCGGATGGTCTCCGAAACGCTGGTTCGCGGGAACCGGGACGAGGCCGAGCGGATCTACAAGGTCTCGATGCGGCTGTTCGCCATGATCGGCGCCGTCGTCGCGCTCTTCATGTTCGTCTTCAGCGACTGGCTCGCCTCGCTGATCCACAACCCGGACGCCGGCTTCTCCATCCGCGTTCTCGCGGTGACCGCCTTCTGCGCGTTTTTGATGTCCGGGATGCGCGGCTATTTCCAGGGGCATTCCATCATGATCTACACCGCCGTTTCGCAGGTCATCGAAGCGGTGGTCAAGCTCGGCCTCGGGATCGCCCTGGCCGTCGTCGTGGTGAGAGCCGGGGCGGGGGATTCGACCTCATCCGCGGCCGCCATCTCCGGCGTGTCCCTCGGGGCGGTTTTGGCCGTGGTCTTCCTCCTCTTCAGCAAGAAGCGCTTCAGCCGCGGCACCGAGCGCACGGGCATGGAGGTGCGGACGGACAGGCAGATCGTGAAGGAGCTCTTCCGCATCGCGATCCCCGTGTCCCTCGGCGCGTCCGTCATGAGCGTCGTGAACGTCATCGACGACGTCATCATCATGGGGCTTTTGCAGAAGGGCCTCGCCATCGGGCCGTTCTTCCTCGGCGGCCTTGACTTCGGCTATCCGGCGGCGAAAGCGCTCAACGGCGTCTTCGGCAACGCGAAGAAGGTCTTCAACTTCCCGTCCGCGTTCATCGTCCCCTTCACCGTGAGTATCCTGCCCGTTCTGACGGCGGCATACACGGCGAACGACCGCGAGGGCGTGAAGAAGAACATGACCAACTGCTTCAAGTACTCCCTGATGCTCGCGCTGCCCTCCGGGATCGGCATGTTCGTCCTCGCGGAGCCGATCTTCCGCATCCTCTATCCGCGCGGCGACGTGGAGAACGGCTCCGTGATGCTCGCAACCTTCGGCATCGCCGTGGTGCTCTACGCCGTGGTCTCGATCACGGGCGCGATCCTGCAGGCGTTCGGGCGGGTCAATCTGCCGCTCGTGAGCCTGACGGTCGGCGGCGTCATCAAGTGCATCCTGACGACCGTGCTGGTCAGCCGTCCCGCGCTCAACATCAAGGGCGCGCCGATCGCCACCTGCGTCTGCTATGTGGTCATGATCACGATGAACCTCGTCTTCCTGCGCTCCTACATGAAGGGCTGCGCGAAGCCGATCCTCGTCAACGTGGCGAAGACGGCTGCGGCGGCGCTGTTCATGGGCGCGGCGGCGTATTTCCTCGCCATCCCGCTCAAGGGGGCGCTCGGCGTGCGGATGGGCGGCCTCATCGCGATCGCGGCTGCGGGCTGCGTCTATCTCGCACTGATTTTCCTCTTCCGCGTCGTCACGCTCCGTGAGCTGAAAAATATGAGAAGACATTAACGAACCCGATCCGAAAGGAGATCATCATGAAATTCGACATCCGGGAAACCGCGCGGGAGCGGATCATCCTCTGCGCGCATCGCGGGATCTTCGGCGGCAACATCCCGTGCAACACCATCGCGTCGTTCGACTTCGCCATCGCCGAAGGGGCGGACATGGTCGAACTCGACGTGACCAAATCGGCGGACGGCGAGCTGTTCATCTTCCACCCCGGCATGGAGCGGCGGCAGTTCTGTGAGGACGTGCGCATTCCGAAGATGACGGCAGCCGAGGTGCGGGCGCTCAGGCTCTGCAACGTGGACGGCACCCGGACCGAGCTCGGCGTCAACACCCTCGACGAGGTCCTCGAGCACCTCAAGGGACGCTGCTACATCAACGTGGACAAGTTCGGCGACAACCCGGCGGAGATCATCGAATGCGTGAAGCGGCACGACATGAAGGATCAGATCATCCTCAAATGCTCGCCGCGGAAGGAGCAGCTCGACGTCGTCGAGACTTACGCCCCGGACATCCAGTTCCTGCCGGTCATCTCGAAAACGGGCGACACCCACGAAATGCTGAAAAGCCGGAACATCAACTACATCGGGACGGAGCTCCTCTTCAAGACGGAGGAGGACGACACGGCTTCCGAGGCATACCGGGAGCTCTTGCGCCGGGACGGCAAGCTCTGCTGGGTGAACGCCATCGTGTACGACTATCGGGCGGTCCTCTCCGCGGGACACTCCGACGACGCGGCGATCCTCGGCGATCCGGAATTCGGCTGGGGCTGGTGCGCCGACCGGTTCGACATCATCCAGACCGACTGGATCGGCAGCGTGTCCCGCTTCCTCGAGAAGACGGGGAGAAGATACCGGTAAGCAGTTCGACGCGGCCCGCGCGGGCCAAAAAGAATCACAAAGGAGTATCCTGATGAAAAACCGCAGCGAAATCCCGGAAGAATGCAAATGGCAGCTCACCGACCTCTTCGCCTCGCCCGAAGACTGGCAGGCAGCCTATGACGCATGCGCCGCAGCCATCCCTTCGCTCACCGCGCTGAAGGGCACCCTCGGCCAGAGCGCAGAGTCCCTCGCAAAGGCCTACGACACCGTCAATGCGTTTGAAGAAAAAATGAGTCTCGTCGGGAGCTACGCGTTCCTCGGCAAGACGATCGACGGCGGGGACACCGCGTTCCTCGAACGGTCCGAGAAGGTCCAGTCCCTCTCCGTGAAGGCGGGCGCGGCCCTGTCCTTCTTCGAGCCCGAGCTCATGGCGATCCCGGCCGGGACGCTCGCCGAATACCTGAAATCCGACGCGCTCGCAGCATACCGCCACCTCATCGACGACGCCACCCGTCTGCGCGATCACGTCCTCGACGAGAAATCCGAAGGGATCCTCGCCGCCGTGCGCAAGATCACCGCGACGCCCTCGAATACCTATCAAATGTTCACCAACGTCGAGATGAAGCTCCCACCGGTGATCGACGAGGAGGGACAAAAGACCGAGCTGACTGCCGGGAACTTCCATGTCCGGCGCGAGAGCGGGAAGAAGGAGGTCCGCGACGCGGCGTTCCGGGCGATGTTCGGGACCTACGGCGCGCATAAGGGCACCTTCGCGTCCCTCTACGGCGGCTCCGTGAAGCAGGACAACCTCTTCGCCTCCCTCCGCGGCTATCCGTCCGCCAGAGCGGCCTCGCTCGCCGGCGCGAACGTACCGGAGCAGGTATACGACGCCCTGATCGGGGCGATCCACGACGCCGTCCCGATGATGGAGAAGTATCTCGAGCTGCGGAAAAAGGTCCTCGGGCTCGAGAAGCTCGACGTGTACGACCTCTATTGCCCGATGGTCGCGGATATCGACTGGCCGATGCCCTACGAAGAAGCGAAGCGGCTGGTCCTCGAGGCCGTGAAGCCGCTCGGCGAGGCGTACCAGGCGGTGATCGCGCGCGCGTACCGCGAAAACTGGATCGACGTCTACGAGACCCCCGGCAAGGAATCCGGCGCGTTCTCGGCGGGCGTCTACGGCGTGCATCCCTTCGTGAAGCTCAACTACGCCGGCACCCTCGACGACGCCTTCACCCTGGCGCACGAGCTCGGCCACGCGATGCACTCCTACCTCTCCTCCGAGGCGCAGGACTTCGCAAACCACGGCTATAAGCTCCTCGTCGCGGAGGTGGCCTCGACCGTCAACGAGGTGCTCCTCACGAAATACCTCCTCTCCGCGGAGACCGATCCGAAGAGAAGGGCGTACATCCTCAACCACTTCCTCGAGGGCTTCCGGACGACCGTGTTCCGCCAGACCCTGTTCGCGGAATTTGAGTACCGGGCTCACGAAGCCGAGGCCTCCGGGATCCCGCTCACGGCGGACTGGCTCTCGGGGCTCTATGAAGACCTCGAAAAGACCTACTACCCGAACGCCGCGATCCGCGAGGAGATCCGGTACGAATGGGCGTACATCCCGCACTTCTACCGCGCGTTCTATGTGTACGTCTACGCGACGGGCTTCTGCTCCGCCGTGTATCTCGCCTCCCGCATCTTCGAGACCGGGGACGCGGAGAATTATCTGAAATTCCTGTCGACCGGCGGCTCGGATTACCCGATCAACGAACTGAAGATCGCGGGCGTGGACCTGACCTCCCCCGAGGTGGTCGCAGGCGCGATGAAGGAATTCGGCAAGACGATCGACGAGCTCGCAAAGCTCTTTGACTGAAGGAGGACCGCATGAGAATCACCATGATCGGCACGAGCCACGGCGTCCCGGAACCGCACCGGCGCTGCTCGTCCTATCTGCTCGAAGTGAACGGGGCGTACTACATCATCGACATGGGGACCCAGACCATCGAGGATCTGAGGCGCCTCGGGATCGCCATTGACAGCGTCCGCCTCGTGATCTGCACGCATCCGCACGGCGACCACACCAACGGCGTGATCTCCTTCGTGGATCTCGTGAACTGGTATTTCAAATCCGCCAGCCCGACTGTCCTGCTGCCCGACGAGGATCTGATCCCGCCGATGAAGGCATGGATCGCGGCGAACCAGAGCGGCGGCCTGCGCGAGGGCATCACCCTCGGCATCGTAAAAGAGGGCGTGACCTACGAGGATGAGAATCTGAAGATCACCGCGGTCCGCAACCAGCACTGCAAGAACGCCTTCTCGTTCTTCGTTGAGGCGGAGGGCAAGCGCATCCTCTTCACCGGGGACCTGCGCCACCCGACCGTCGATTTTCCGGCGCCCGCCTTCGAGCTTCCGTGCGATCTGATCCTCTGCGAGCTCGCGCACTTCTCCGCGGACGACTGCATCTCGGTCTTCGACAAGACGAAGGCGAAGAAGATCCTGCACACGCATATCAGCCCGCGCTGGCACGAATCCCTTGCCCGGCAGATGGCGGCGAAGCACCCGTACGAATACGGCGCGGTGCAGGACGGGATGGAGCTGGTGATCTGATCGATGACATCTTCGGAGGTTGAAATGGAAAACACCCCTTTGCTGTACGATCCGGCGGTGTTCGTCGTCGGCCGTGACTATCAGATCATTTTTCTCACAGAGACCCGGGGCCTCGGCTGGATCGAGATCGGCGGGGAGCGCTATACCGACGAGGAGGCAGGGCTCCTCTTCTACGGCACCGTCCACAAGATCCCGGTCCCCGGGGACGTTTTGAACCGGGCGCGGGCCTATACGGTCGTTTTCGTCGAATACGCGGACAAGAAGCCCTACTATCCCGAGGGGATCGAAAAGGTCCGGAAGGAGTACGCCTTTCATCCGCTCGAAGGGGAGAACTACCGCATCTTCCACTTCGCCGACACGCACGCGAAAACCAAGACGCCGCTTGAACTCTATGAAGAGACCGGGGACTGCGACCTCATTGTGCTCAACGGCGACATCAACGAGCACAGCTACACGATCGAAAACTTCCACACGGCGTTCATCCTCGCGTCCGGATCGGCACACGGCGAGCGTCCCGTGATCTATTCCCGCGGCAACCACGACACGAGGGGTTATGCCGCGCAGGATCTCGTGAACTACATTCCGACCGCTTTCCGGAACGGGCGGCGCGAGACCTTCTACTCCTTCCGCCAGGGCTCTCTCTGGGGGCTGGTGCTCGACTGCGGCGAGGATAAATACGACACCAACGTGGAATACGGCGGGACGATCCTCTTCGACGCCTTCCGGAAGCGCGAGACCGCGTACCTCCGCTCCGTCATCGAACACAGGGCGGAGGAATACGAGGCCGAGGGCGTGAAGACGAAGATCGCGATCTGCCACGTCCCCATCGTCGAGCATTTCCCGTTCCCGTTCGACGTCGCGAGCGAGATCTACGAGGAGTGGACACGCCTGCTCGACGAGATCGGGATCGATCTGCTCCTCTGCGGTCACATGCACCGCGCGTACCTCATCCCGGCACACACGGCGGAGAAGCGGGACGCCTCCTTCCCGACGGCGGTCTGCTCGATCCCCGGCGTCAAGGATGAAAACGGCGTTGAGCACTACGTCGGAGGACTGATCGAGGTCACCGGGGACCGCCGGATCGTGAAGGTCATCCCCGGCGGCGAGGACTGGCCGTTCTGAGGGGAGGCCGCGCATGCTCTGGAATGCCCGCAATCACCGCATCCCGCTGGACGGCACGGCGCTGGAGGCCGTTTCCTTCGGGCGGGGAGAAAAGCAGCTCGTCATCCTGCCGGGGCTCTCGGACGGGCTTGCAACGGTCGGGGGAAAAGCGCTTCTCCTCGCGCCGCCGTACCGGAGGTTCTTCGATCGGTACACCGTATGGATGTTCAGCCGCCGAAACGATCTGCCCGCGGGGTTCTCGATCGGCGACATGGCAGAGGACCAGGCCCGGGTGATGCAGACGCTCGGGATCGGCAGCGCCGCCGTGATGGGCGTGTCCGAGGGCGGCATGATCGCCGAACTGCTCACCGCACGCCATCCTGCACTCGTCGAGAAGCTGATCCTCGCCGTCACCGCGCCGTGCGTGAACGACACGCTCCGGGACTGCATTCCCCGCTGGATCGGGTTCGCCAAGGAGGGGAGGCACCGGGAGCTGATGATCGACACGGCGGAGCGGAGCTACTCTCCGGCGTATCTCGAAAAATTTCGGAAACTGTATCCCTTCCTCGGGATGGTCGGAAAACCGAAGGATTACGGCAGGTTCCTCTCGAACGCCGAGGCGACCCTCTCCTTCGACGCACGGGAGGAGCTCGGCAGGATCGTCTGTCCCACGCTGATCCTCGGCGGGGAGGACGACCACATCGTCGGCGCGGACGCGTCCCGGGAGCTCTCGGAGCGGATCGCGGGGAGCGAGCTCTTCCTCTATCCCGGCCTCGGCCACGCGGTCTACGAAGAGGCGAAGGATTTCTACGCGCGCGTTTTTGCGTTCCTCGATGCATAAAAACAAGCCCTGAGGCAGGATCTGCTTCGGGGCTGTTTTGTGCTTGTATGGCCGTCAGAACCGCGAGTTGATCGGGGAGGCCTCGACGGAATACTTGGACAGGATGTCGTCGTGATAGGTGATGTCCGCGAACTTCTCCTCGAGCATCGCGGTGAAGAGCTCCGCCGTCACCGTTTCGTCGTAATTCTCGAAGAAATCCGCGCAGTCCTCCTCGTTCCACGGGCTCTCCTCGAGCGGCAGGCGCATGATGTAGTGGACGCCGCGGTCGGATTCGACCTTCACCCATTCGCCGATCCCGAGCTCGAACGCCGAGGAGACCACGCCGTCGATGAAGTCCATGTTCCGGGTGAGATAGTAGCCGTGCGGGTAGTACTGATCCTCCGAGGACACCGCGTAGATCTCCTCGAAATCGCCGCCCTCCGCGAGCGCCTCGTCGATCGCCGCCACGAGGGCGTTTTTCGCGTCGAGGTCCGCGCCGGTGAGGGGGACTTCCTGCTGATGCCCGTCGCTGCCGATGATCGGATCCCCGTTCTCGTCCGTCGCGTAGCGGGTCTTGTTGTTCACATAGATGTGCCGCACGCGGGCGTAATTCGCCTCGAGGTACGCCGTCCGGTCCGCGTCGTTCAGGCCGATCGTGCCGCTCGAGCCGTAGAGATAGTTGTACACGGCGGTGGCGCGCTCGTCGCGGAGATAGATCTCGCGCAGCATCTTCATGTTGATCCCGTAGGTCGCGAGGGCCTGATTCAGGGCGTTTTTGCTGCCGCCCGCGTAGTCCTCGAGATAGGAGTCGAGATAGCCGTCCACCTCGCTGACCACCGCGCGGGGCAGGGTGAGGCCGTATTCCTTGAAGAGGCCGTCGCAGACGAGGGAGAGGCTGACGTTGTGCACGACGGCGTCGAAGAGGAACGCCTCGGCGGTCGTGTCTCCGATGGGCTGGCGGTAGAAGGCCTCGTTGTCGCGGAAATCGGAATAGGTCTGGGCGAAGCGGGCCTTGTAGGTGGCGAGGTAGTACTGGAATTCTGCCTCGCTGATCGATGCGCCGCCATACTCCATGACCGCCGCTCCGCCTCCGCACGAGAAGAGGGAGAGGACGAGGGCGGCGAGGCAGAGGAAGGCGAGGAGGCGCCGGAAGGAGGAGCTTGTTTTCACGTTGGCACTCTTTTCTGTCGGATGTTGTCGACTTGCATTATACACGGAAAAAATGAACTTTCTGTATCACGCCGTGAGAAAGGATGTATATTTCGTGAGAAGATCGATGAGAAATTCCGTGTTCCGTTCGTTCTGCTTTGTTTTGAGGGTGATATAGGGGTTCTGCGAGAGGGAGACCTTCACGCCGAGGGAGGGGTAGGCGTGCGCGAGCTTCTGCACGGCGGCGGGGTTGATGTCGTTCGTGTAGAGGCGCACCGAGCCGTCCCGCTCTTCGATCTTTGAGAAGCCCGCGTCCCGTCCGAGCGCGCGGATCCGGGCGATGCGGCAGAGGTTGACGGCGGCGGCGTTCGGCTCCCCGTAGCGGTCGCAGAGCTCGTCGAGGATGTCGTCGTAGTCCGCCTCGTTCTCCACCCGCGCGATCCGCTTGTACATATCCATGCGCTGCGGGGCGGAGGCGATGTAGGACTTCGAGAGGTAGGCGTCGCACCGCACGTCGACGGCGCAGTCCGGACGGGGCTTCTTCACCTCGCCGCCCTTCTCCTCGATCACGGCTTCCTCGAGCAGCTTCATGTAGAGATCGTACCCCACGGCGTCGAGGTGTCCGTGCTGTTCCGCGCCGAGGAGGTTGCCGGCTCCGCGGATCTCGAGGTCGCGCAGGGCGATGCGGAATCCCGCGCCGAACTCCGCGTATTCCCGGATCGCCGAGAGGCGCTTCTCCGCCACCTCCGTCAGCATCTTGCCGCGGCGGTAGGTGAAATAGGCGAAGGCCCGGGTGTTCGACCGGCCCACGCGCCCGCGGATCTGGTGGAGCTGGGAGAGGCCGTAGTTTTCGGCGTTTTCGATGATGAGCGTGTTGGCGTTCGGGATGTCGATGCCCGTCTCGATGATCGTGGTGCAGACGAGGATGTCGACGTCGCCGCGGATGAGGGTGTCCCAGACCCCTTCGATGTCGTCGCGGTCCATTTTTCCGTGTGCCACGGCGATCCGGGCGTCGGGGATGGCGGCGGCGATGCGGTCCGCGACATGGTAGATGCCCTCGACCTTGTTGTAGAGGTAGAACACCTGCCCGCCGCGCCGCAGCTCCCGCCGGATGGCCTCGAAGATCAGGGCCTCGTCGTATTCCATGACGTAGGTCTGGACCGGGGAACGCAGGCCCGGCGCCTCCTCGAGCACGCTCATGTCGACGATCCCGCCCATCGCCATGTTTAAGGTCCGCGGGATCGGGGTGGCCGTGAGGGTGAGGACGTCCGCGCCGACGGAGAGCTGCTTCAGCTTTTCCTTCTGTGCGACGCCGAACCGCTGTTCCTCGTCGATGATGATGAGGCCGAGGTCGTGAAACTGCACGTCCTTCGAGATGAGGCGGTGGGTCCCGATGATGATGTCCGTGTCCCCGCGCGCGACCTTGCGGACCGAGGCGGCCTGCTCCGACGGTTTGCGGAACCGGGAGACCATGTCGACGTGGACGGGGAAGGACCGCATCCGCGCGAGGAAGGTCTGGTAGTGCTGGTAGGCGAGGATCGTCGTCGGCACGAGGATGGCGACCTGCTTGCCGCTCATGACGGCCTTGAACGCCGCGCGCAGAGCGACCTCGGTCTTGCCGTAGCCGACGTCGCCGCAGAGGAGGCGGTCCATCGGGTAGGGCTGTTCCATGTCGCGGCGGATATCGGCGATCGCGGCGAGTTGTCCGTCGGTCTCCTCGTACTCGAAGGAGGCGGCGAATTCGCGGCAGAGCTCGTCGTCCGGATCGAACGCGATGCCCTTCGTCCGCTTGCGCCGCGCGTAGAGCTCGATCAGCTCCTTCGCCATCTCGCGGGTGGCCGTCTTCGCGCGGGTCTTGGCCCGGGTCCAGTCCGCGCCGCCCATCCGGGAGAGCTTGACGGCACCGGTATCGCTGCCCGCGCCGATGTACTTCGACACATGGTCGAGCTGATCCACCGGGAGGAAGAGGCTGTCGGTCCCGGCGTAGTTGATCCGCACATAGTCCCGCGTGCTGCCGTCGATCGTCAGGCTTTCCATGCCGACGTACTGCCCGATGCCGTACGCGTCGTGCACGACGATGTCCCCGACGTTGAGGTCCGCGTAGGAGAGGATCGCCTCGGAGGCGGACTTTTTCCGTTTCGGCTGCCGGAAGAAGCGTCCGCGGGAGGGCCGGGCGGATTCCTTCGAGAAGTCCATCAGGGCGAATTTCGGCGTGACGGTCGAATAGCCGCCCGGGAATTCCCCCGTCATGAGGAGGACGGGCGGGTTCGGCTTGCCGGCGAAGTCCGCGAAATCGATGTCCTCCGTGTCGGCGGAGACCGCTGTCCGGCCGCCCGCGTTGATCTCCTCGAGCAGGGCGTTCTTTTCGATGTCGGAGGCGCAGAGGACGGCGCAGAGATACCGCTCGTCGGTGAACCGGCGCAGATCGTCGAAGAAGAGCGCGGTGTTTCCGGCATACGCGGGGACGTGGCGCGTGTTGAAGAGGAAGACGCCCGCGGGGTTGACGCCGTCCGGCGTGCGGGACACGGCGTCGGAGAACACGACGGGCCCGGACTGCCGCGCGGCGAACTCCGACCAGTCGCGCATCCAGCGTCCGTCCTTCTGCGGCGGGAGCTCGAAGGCCTCTGTCATTCCCGCGAGGCTCTGTTCGACGAGGGCGGCGGAGGCGTTGGTCCTCTCCTCGCAGGACGCGGCGTCGAAGAAGACCATCGGCCCGCGCGCGTATTCGAGGAGGCAGTCGCCGTCCGGATAGATGAGCGGGAGGTATTTGTCGGCGAAGTTGAGCTCGAGACCGTTTTCGAGCGAGGCGAGCTCCCCGGAGAGGATCTGTGCGGCCCGCGCGCGCCTCTCGTCGCCGATCTCTTCGTCCCCGTTCCGGCCGAGCCGCCGGATGTGGCGCCGCACCGCGTCGATGAGCTCTTCGCGGCAGCCGTCCGGGAGGATCAGCTCGCGCACGGGCGGGAAGGTCATGCGGGCGGGACCGTTGTCCGTGAAGCGCTGGGTCTCGGGGGAGAAATAGCCGATGCGGTCGACCTCGTCGCCGAAGAGCTCGATGCGGACGGGCTCCGAAGCGGGCGGATACACATCCACGATCCCGCCGCGGACCGCGAACTGCCCGGGCGATTCGACGAGATCCACGCGGACGTACCCGGCGTCGGAGAGCTCGGCGGAGAGGCGGACGGTGTCGATCCCCTTCGCCGCGTCGACGGTCACGCAAAGCCGCTCGAGGAATTCCGGGGGCTGCGTGATCTGCAGAATCGCCTCCCCGGTCGTGCAGATCACCGCGGGGCGCACTTCGTCCGGGAGGATCCCCGTCAGCGAGGAGAGGACGCAGAGCCGCTCGCCCTCGGTGTCGTGGGAGGAGACGATGTTCGAGAAGCAGTATTCCCGCGCGGGGAACCGGGCCGCTTTGACGCCGATCGAGAGCAGGAAATCCCGCGTCCGCGCCGCCTGGCGGTCATCGGGAAAGACGAGGAGGGGCGGGTCGTCCTGGGAGGCGAAGTCCTCGGCAAAGGCGGCGAGGAAGATGTGTTCCGCGCCTTCGCTGAGGCCGCTCATGCTGAACGGCTTGCGCCTGCCCCAGACGGCCGAGGTGAGCGCGGCGGTCAGAGCGGTGTACTCCCGGTTGAGGCGGAAGAGATCGGTCAGTAGGCGATAATGGATCATATAACACCCGATGCTTTCAGTTTGGTTCGGATCCGTCGAATTTCACGCCGTTGAAGCGGGACATGGCGTCGTCGACCCGGCCATCGACGAGGAGCGGGATCGCTTCGGCGACGCAGCCGAAGATCGGGAACAGCTTTTTCTGATCCGCTTCGGGGATCCGGCTGAGGACCCAGTCCGCCATTTCGTAGTCCGGATGCGGTTTCGCGCCGACGCCGATGCGGATGCGGGGGAACGCGTCGGAGCCGAGATGCTCGATGATCGAGCGCAGTCCCTTCTGCCCGCCGTCGGAGCCGGACCGCCGGATGCGCATCCTGCCGGGCTCCTGCGCGACGTCGTCCGAGATCACGATGATCCGCTCCGGCGGGATCTTGTAGAAATCCGCCGCCTCCCGGACCGCTTCGCCGGAGGCGTTCATGTAGGTCTGCGGCTTCATCAGAAGGACCCGCTTCCCGTTCACGGTGAGCGGCGCGGTGAGCGCTTTGAATTTCAGCTGCTTCAGCTCGACGCCGCGCTTTTCGGCGAAGAAATCCATTGCGAGAAAGCCCGCGTTGTGGCGGGTGAAGACGTATTCCTTGCCGGGGTTGCCGAGCCCGACGACGAGGACTTCGGGCGCGCCGCTTTCAAGTGCCGGCTTCTGTGCGATTTTCTTGAAGAGTTCAAAAATGTCTGCCATGATGGATATCTCCGGTTGGATGTGGGATCAAAGCCTCCGAAACGCGCAAAAAGCCCCTGTGCCCGCGCATAGGGAGGGGGGAATTCGGTCGATATGGGTCGGACGCGCTCAGTTGAAGGCGAGGTGCTGGCCCGCCTCCATCTTGACGATGCGGTCGCGGTAGTCGCGGGAGATCGGGTCGAAGCGCAGATCGTCCACGGCGGTCGCGGGGCCGTTCAAATGCATGGGGATGACCCGTCCGATGCGGTAGTTTTTCATGTAGTAGTCGATCCCGAGGAAGGCGTAGATGCCGAGACGCGTGTCGAGCGGGAGGAACGCCGTGTCGATCGAGAAGCCGCGCAGTCCGCGGGTGTATTCCCGGAACCGCAGGGTCATGTCGTAGATCTGGGCCTCCGTCATGTCCCGCCAGAGCCAGAGGTGCAGATCCCCGGCGTGGAAGAGGTTCCGCCCGTTCATGCAGACGAGGTAGGCGACGCCGCGGTCGGTGGAGGGCAGGGCCTTGATGCGGAAACGGCTTTCGGTGTGCATGTCCATGCCCGGTTCCGCCACGATGCATTCGCGGATCCCGCGCGCCCGCACATCCGCGAGGGGGGTGTCGTTCGAGAGGACATAGCGGACGTTCGGATGGTCGCGGCATAAACTGAAAACGTCGGGGTTGAAGTGATCCTCATGAGAGTGCGAGACGAAGACATAGAGCTTCTTTTTCATCGGCAGGCGGGGAAGGGTCCCCTTCCAGTAGTCGAAGATGAGCATGTGCGTCTCCGTTTCCACGGAAAAGCCGCTGTGACCGATGCAGTTGATGACCATCATGACGGATAACCTCAGTTTCAGGTGCGAAAAAACTCCGAACATATCTTATCATGAACGGAAGAGAATGTCAAGAGAAAATCGCGGCGCGCGGACGTGATCGACGGAGAAATTTGTGAATTTCTCTTGCTTTTTTCTCCCGAGTATGCTATACTGTCCCTGAGCGTGCGGCCGGACGCCTTCTTTTTGTGCGCCGCCTGCTCCCAACCGGGATTTTCATTCCGAAAAATCATACAGAACCAAGAACCACCGAAAGGATCCGTCATCCATGGAGAAGCAGTTCCAGGAAATTCTTGCGAATTTCAATTTATCCCTCGACCCGAACGCGTACGGCAACGGGCACATCAACGATACCTACATCGTTCATTCCCAGCCCAACTATATCCTCCAGCGCATCAACAAGCGCGTGTTCACGAATCCCCCGGCCGTCATGGAGAACATCCGGGGCGTGACCGAGTTTCTGCGCAGAAAGATCATCGCGGAGGGCGGCGATCCGGACCGGGAGACCCTCAACCTCATCATGACCGTCCACGGCAAGCCCTTCTATCATCATACCGACGGCGAATACTACCGCGTCTACAAATTCATCGAGCACGCGATCTCCTACGACATCGTCGAGAATCCGATGCAGCTCTATCACGCCGCGCGCGCGTTCGGCAAGTTCCAGAACATGCTCGCCGACTACCCGGCCGAAAAGCTGCACGAGACCATCGTCGACTTCCACAACACGAAGAAGCGCTACGATCAGTTCAAGGACGCCCTTGCGAAGGATGCCTCCGGAAGAGCGAAGAACGCCGGTCCCGAGATCGACTTCGTTCTCGCGCGGGAAGGGGACGCCGGGGTGATCGTCGACGCGCTGGCGGACGGCTCGATCCCGCTCCGCGTCACGCACAACGACACCAAGCTCAACAACGTCCTGCTCGACGAGGTGACCGGTGAGGGCGTCTGCGTCATCGACCTCGACACCGTCATGCCCGGCTCGCTTCTGTACGACTACGGCGACGCGCTCCGGTTCGGCGGTTCCTCCGGGGCCGAGGACGAACCCGACCTCTCGAAGATCTGGTTCGACGTCGAGAAGTTCACCGCCTTCACGAAGGGCTTCATCGAAGTGCTCCCGTCGATCACCGACAAGGAGCTGCGCCTCTTGCCGTTCTCGATCAAGCTCATGACCCTCGAATGCGGCTCCCGCTTCCTCGCCGACTACATCAACGGCGACGTCTACTTCAAGACCCACTATCCCGAACACAACCTCATCCGCGCCCGCACCCAGTTCAAGCTGGTGAAGGAGATCGAAGACAAGATGGACGAACTCAACGCCATCGTCGCCGACATCGCGGGAAGATAAAAAATAAAAACCAATTAGGGCTGACGTACTGCTCCGTTTTCCGGAGGGCTGCGCCGGCCCTTTTTTGCATTTGCTTCTTAGCAAGAAGATGAAGCAGCTATAAAATCGGGTTCTGGATGCGGTCATGCCGCCGCCGCACATCGTCATTCCGAGGACTGAATTTCCGCAAGCGGAAACTCCTGTGACGTGGGAATCTCTCCAAACCGGAAGACGGACGCAGAGAATTGGTGACAATGTCATTGACAGCGTTTCCGTTATTGTCCCCGGTCTCCGTCCTGCTCACCAGTTTTGGAGAGATTGCCACGTCGCGATTCTTGGGAATCGCTCCTCGCAATGACAAACTGTAGTTGGATAGGGAAGACAACCGGCTCCAAGTTTGATCATGCGTCAGCCTCTCTTTTTTCCGTTCGAAAATTTTCTTGTTTTTTTCGGCGAACCCCTTGACAAGCAAGTCTAAGTGTGGTAAACTGAGCACAACGGAGTCTAAAACATCTAAACCGAAGGAGAACACATCATGAAAAACGACAGAATCGAAACCAACCTCGGAGAAATCGAAGAGAGATTCGCCAACCTGATCTGGGACAACGAGCCCATCCCGTCGGGCAAGCTCGTCAAGCTGGCCGAAGCCGAGCTCAACTGGAAGAAGTCCACCACCTACACGGTCCTGCGGATCCTCTGCACCAAGAACATCTTCCAGAACGTCAACTGCGTCGTCACCTCGAAAATCAGCCGGGAAGACTTCAACGGGCTGAGAAGCAAGCGCTTCGTGGAGGAGACCTTTGACGGGTCCCTGCCGCAGTTCCTCACCGCATTTTCCAAGCAGAAAAAGCTCACCGAGGAGGAAATCGCCGCGCTCGAGAGGTTCATCGATGAAAACAGGGGGTAAGCCATGCCGCTGACTTCTGTTTTCTCCGGCGTCCTCCGCATGAGTCTGTTCGGCGGCGCGATCGTCCTTCTGGTCCTCTTCGTGCGGCTCGGACTGAAAAAGGCGCCGAAAATCTACTCGTACATCCTCTGGGCCGCGGTCCTGTTCCGTCTGCTCTGCCCGTTTGCGATCCCCGTCGAGATCTTGCTGCCGGAAGAGGCCGCAGAGACCGCAGAGGAGCCGTCACCGGCTGAGATCCGTGTCCCGACGGCTCCACCGTCCCAGGATTCGCCGTACGCCGTGCCGCGGCAGACCTATACGGCGGAGCGGGCGTTTTATGAGGCGGTGCCTGTTCCGGCCGCATCGGTTTCGGAAGCGCGGGACATGATCCGCGAGACAGAGCCGGAGGCCGCTGCCGAACCGGTGCGCCTCGATCGGGAGGCGGTTTTGAACATCGGCGCCGCCGTCTGGATCACGGGAGCCGTCCTGCTCTTCACCTATAACACCGTCTCGCTCGTGCGGCTGAAGATCCGCATGATCGGCGCGACACCTCTGAAGGGCGAGGAGGGCGTCTGGCTCGCGGACCACGTCGAAACGGCGTTCGTCTGGGGCGTCCTCCGGCCCGTGATCGTTCTGCCGTCTTCGCTGAAGGGGCGCGCGCGGAGCTACGTCATCCGCCATGAGCGCACGCACATCCGCCGGGGAGATCCCGTCTGGCGTCTCTTCGCGTTCGCGGCGCTCCTCGTCCATTGGTTCAATCCCCTTGTCTGGCTGGCGTTCCGCCTCTCAGGCAAGGATATGGAAATGTCCTGTGACGAGGCCGTTATGCGCACGTCGGAGCGGGACATCCGCGCGGATTATTCCGAAACGCTGCTCCGCTTTGCGGCGGCGGACATGAGCCTCGGCACCTCGCTCGCCTTCGGGGAGGGGGAGACCGGGAGCCGCGTGAAAAACGTCATGCGCTACCGCAAGCCAGCGCTCTGGGTCTCGTTGGCGGCCCTTCTGGTCCTCGTCTCCTCGGCGGCGGTCTTCGCGGTCCGTCCGACGGCGCGGGATCCCCGGCTGCCGAATACCCGCTACCTCATCGGACCGGTCCTGTACGATCCCGTCGGCGGGCGGGAAACCATGCTCCGGGACACCTACGGAGGCGTCGAGCTTGCCGGGGACGGCACCCTCAGCCTCTATGTGAACGAATGGAACCGCTGGGAAACCCTCGGCGCGTCGGAAGCGTGCACGGAGGAGGCCGCCGCCCTCTTTGCATCCGTCCGTGAGATGACCGGCGTCCGTTTCCGCAGCATCACCGAGGCCCGCTATGTTCCGGCCGAAGAAGGCGACGGCGGCTGGCTGATCGCCTGTGACGGCGTGGGGCGGGTGTATCTCGCGTCCGTGCGGCTCGGCGAAGAGGAAAAGGTCTTCTGGATCTGCTCGCTCAAAAGCGCCGCGCCGAAGCCGAGCCTGTTCAGCAGCGTTTCGGTCGTCCAGACAGGGTTCTATCAGCGCTCACTGATCCATCCCGTCGGGCGTCCCGTCACGACGCTCGGGAATATCCGGGTCGATGAGCTCGGAGACTATGAGCTCGTGTTCTTCTCGGCGGAGCAGGACGAAACCGACGTTCCCGGTCTCGCGCTGTTCGAGCGCTTTGACAGCGGACGCGCGGCGCGGCTTGTCTGCTGGTCGCTTGCCGACGGCGTGACGGTCGAAAAAACGGAGGGCGGGATCGACACCTCCTTCACGGACGGCGTCTTCACGGCGGCCTTCCCGGACGGCACGGAACTTTCCGCCGAGGTTGAGCTGCCCGTCAAGACGAAGGATTTCCTCGGCCGCGTCACGTCGGTGTCCGGCGGATCGGTCACGTTTGTGAATCTGCCCGCGCCGGCAGTGGAATCCGAAGCGGGGCCGGATGAGAAAGAATCCGCTCTGATAGGCGAGCTGGAAGACTGCCTCCGGAAAAAAGCGGAGGCCGAAGAAGCGCGCCGTCTGGCGGAAGCAGCGGCACGTCTGGCGGAAGAAGCAGCACGTGAAGCGGCAGAAGCCGAAGCAGCGCAGACTCAGGAGGAAAGGACGCTGGCGTGGATCAACGCCGTGAATGAAGAAATCGCGCGCGCCGCCGAAGAAGAAGCCCGGCGAGCTGCCGAAGAAGAAGCCCGGCGAGCTGCCGAAGAAGCTGCTGCCAGAACAGCGAAGCAAATGTGGCTGCAAACGCAGCTGACAGAAGCGATGCAGAATGCCGAGCAGGAGATGGCAGAATACCGGCGGGTGAAGGAGGCGTGCGAAGAGCAGCTCAAAGCCCTCGAGGGCCAGAATCCCGAAAAGGTCCTGAAGCTGCGCGAAAAGCTCGAACAGAAGAAGGCGGAAGCCGAAGCGGCGCTTGCCGCGGCCAACGCGGTGCTGAACGAATATGCCGCGAAGCTCGCCGCAGCCGAAGATGAGCCCATGACTCCCACCCCCGCCGATCCGTCGGTAACAGACTCCTCCGACGCTTCGGCCGGGGCGTGGGGATGGGAAAACGACAACTGGACCGGGGCGTGGGGATGGGGAAACGACAACTGGAAGGGTCAAAGCGAATTATACGAAAGGGGACCGAACGATCTTGTCGATCTCCAGGGCCGCCCGTATGACGACCGCGATCCCGACGCCGTCGCCGCCGATCTCGCCTTCGTCAAAGAGAATATGGTTTGTCCGCTGCCGGCCGGTTATACTTTCGATCCCAGCGCGCAGGGAGGAACGGTTGCAATCGATATCGATAAAAATTCCGAATACTTCCAGACGTATGATGTCAACGCCGGGACTCCCGTTCTGGCGGTGCGGGACGGCGTTGTGGAGCAGAGCGAAGACGACGGCAGCGTCGGCGGTCAGATCCTGATCCGTCATGTCGACGGCACCAGCTCGGTCTATCAGTTCCTCTCCGAACGGTACGCGGCGGTCGGCGACCCGGTTGCGAAGGGCAGCGTCATCGGCAAAACCGGGACGAATCCCAACGGACGTTACCCGGAATTCCGGATCAAGGTCACGATCGACAGCGTTCTTTACTCACATGAATTGTTCCATGCGCTCCCGGTCGTCGAAGCCCGATACGGCGGACGCACGACGGAGCTTTTCTCCGATCCTTCCGGGAGCTTCGGCGTCTCCGTCGGCACGCTGCTCGCAGAGAGACAGGCGGGGCGGGAGCCGAACGATTTCGCAGACCGGGACGTCGTCTTCCCGCTGCCGGAGGGGACCGAATGGTCCGTCGCGTGCGAATTCGGCTGGTGCAGGCGTTATGGAATGGACGAGTACCACTTCGGCATCGACTTTGGCTGTGACAGGGGGACGGACGTCCTCGCGTACACGGACGGGGAGGTCGAGATCAGCGGCTACCACGCTTCATACGGCAACTACGTCGTGATCGACCACGGCGGCAATCTTGCGACGCTTTACGCGCACCTCGATGAATGCCTGGTCACAGCCGGCGACACCGTGGAAGCGGGCCAGCCCATCGGGACGGTCGGCCTCACCGGATCGGTGTATGAGAACTGCCTGCACTTTGAGGTCCTGTTCGACGGCGCGGCCCGCGATCCCCGCGGATTTTTGCCGGGGATGATGGAAACGTAAGGGAATGATGAAAAGAAATACGATCCTCTGGATCCTGCTCGCCTTCCTGTGCCTGTCCCTCGGCTCGTGCAGGAAGGCGGACGCCGTTCCCGAAAACGGCGGATCTGTGTCCCAAACCGAAGAGACGAGCCCCCGGATTCTGAGCAATATATATCAGGGCGAGGGTTTTCCCGTGCCGGAGGGAGAGAACATGGAGCGCTTTGTCTATCCGGAATGGGACGGAGAAACCCTGTGGTATGTGTCCGTGCGCTATATCCGCGAAAAAGATGCGGAAGGGAACAGCACGGTCCGCCGGGAATGGTCCCTCGTGCAGAGCAGCCGCACGGAGGTCCTCACCCGGATCCCGCTGGCGCTTCCGGACGGCGCGGTCATGCCCGGGATGATCCGGGACGGGGAGCTTGTCGCCGGGGTGCAGCGCTGGCCGGAAGGCTCCCTTGACATCCTCCTGATCCGCGCGCGCACGTCGGACGGGGAGGTGCAGGTCAGCGAATCTCTGAGCCCGTATTTCGGCGCGGACGATATTGTCTGGTCCATGGCGTTCGATGGAAACGGGCTTTTGTACCTTGCGTCGAATTACAGGGTCTTTGTCTTCGACGGATCCTTACCCGGGGATCGTGTCGGACTACACGCCCGCGGACGCCGCGAAGATGGAAGCGATCCTCGACTCCCTCGGGAGACCGCTTCTCGAGGTCTGGAGGACGGACGTGAAGGGGATCCTTCACGAAGAGCTCTCCGCATACCTTGCCGGCATCGGTACCCCCGAGGACTGCGCGAAGAAGATCCAGTCAAGGGTGTCGATCTGGCTGGCGGAGAGGCACTGAACCTTCCTCTCACACGTCAAAAGCCCCTCTCCCAATATCGGGAAAGGGGCTTTCGCTTGCTTTATTCTGCCGGGGTTTACGGAATCACGGGCGTCCAGTACTGCTGGCCATAGATGTCGGTGAAGCGGTAGGTCGCGCTCGCGTGGTCCGCGTTGATATAGACGTCGCTGAACGTCAGGGCGCTGCCGAGATCGAAGACCATCACGTCCTCGCCGTTGTCGTCCTTCGCCGCCGTGCCCTTCACGTCGATCGCGTCGCCGAGCTTGTAGCTGTCCTGATATGCGCCTTCGTAGGTGTAGTAGTCGCAGATAAAGTCGATCGTGAGCGTCTTCGTGCCGTCCGAGTAGATCACCTGGTCGGAGAGGCTCTTCGCCGCCACGAGGCTGTCGTCCGCGAGATCCGGATAGACCCAGCGCACGCCCGCGATCTCACCGTTCGGGTTCTCGTCGGTGAAGCTCATATAGATCTCCGCGCGGTCGCCGTTGATGAGGACCGGGATATAGCCGGTGATGGTGTAATCATTGCCGTCGTCCACGGTGTCGCAGTAGTAGTACGCGACGGGCTGACCGTTGATGGCCGGCCATGCGCCGCTGTAAACGCCTGCCAGCGCGCCGTTGTCCTTGAAGCCGTAGACGTTGTCGAGACCGAGATCGATGAAGCCCTCGCCGTCGTCATACCATACGTTCAGAAGGAGGTTCTGCACGAGGGACCATTGCGCATCATCGAGCTGCATTTCGGGATAGCCGTCCGAGCCGTTCACCCATACGAGGTTCGCGTCGAAGCGGTTGTCCGCGAGGTAGGAGGTCTGCGCTTCCATGTCGATCGAGCGGCCGAAGAAGCTGCCGAGCATCGCGGAGGTCATGCTCGAGGAGGAGAGACCGCCGGAGGACGGCATGGAACCGCCGAGCATCGCGCCGAGGATCGAGGAGATCATGTCGGAGGACATTGCGGAGGCCGAGGAGGACTGGGAGGTCGCCGCGCCGCCGAGGGAGCCGAGCAGGGACGGGAGCGCCGAGCCGGTGCCCTGGGAGACCGCCTGGCCGCCCACCTGCATGGACGCGAACGCCTCGATGCAGCGAGTGTAGTCGGCGTCAAAGTCGATGGCATCGTTGATCTTCGCCGCGTTCGAGACCGTGGAGGTCTTGCGGTACGGGAAGTAGATCGAGAGGCCGTAGGCGTTCGTCATGTTCGAGGACGTGCGGTTGTACTTGACCGCGCCGAGGATGGCGTTCGCCATGTCCTTCGCCTCGGGCGTGCCGAGATTCAGGGCGAGGTGCACGAGGTCGATCTGGTCGATCTTCGAGGAGGTCGCAAATTCGCGCGCGCCGCTCCGTGCGTCGGAAACGGTCTGGTATTCGTTGTTCTGGATGAGGGACAGGGTGCTCTGCGCGAATTCCTTCAGCTCGGAGGGCAGGGTCTTTTCGAGCTCCGCGAGGTCGATGAGGGACAGGGTGGTCTTCTGTCCGGGGCATTGCTGCGCGCTGACGTCCACGAAGTCGTCCACGATCATCTTGCCGAGGGTCGTCGTCGGGAGGGAGGTGTCCTTCGAGAGATTGGTGAGCCAGTTGGTGTAGTACCAGCCGGTGCCGGGCTCGGTCTCCTCGGACGCGACGAGATAGTCCGCGTAGTCGGAGAGCATGAGCGCAGTCTCGGCTGTCGCCATCAGGCAGGCGTCGAAGCCGATGAAGTCAAACTTCACGCCCGCGTCGTTGAGCGCCCAGTTGATGCCGGTGAGGTTCATCGAGCCCTTGCTCGCGTTCTTCTCGTCGTAGCCGTAGCCGGAGATCGATCCTCCGCCGTGGTCCCAGAAGATCAGCTCGTAGCGGTTTGCCGGGAAGTTCTGCGCGCTCCACTTGATGAACGCGGAGAGGGTCTTCGGGTCGGTCATGGACTTGGCGCCGTCATCCTTCACGAGGCAGGAGAGGCCGCCCTTTTCGACCTTGTAGACCTGGTTGACCGACGAGGAGATGATCGAGTTCTGCCACTTCTTGCATCCGCCGGTGTAGACGAGGATGTTGATCTTGTCGGAGAGGTTCGCCTTGGTCATCTCGATGAGGTCCGAGGTCGCCATCTTGTTCTTCGATTCGAGGTCGGTGCCGCACATGAAGATCATGAAGGTGACGGTGTCCTGACCGTTGCCCTTGATCGTCGTGTATCTCGAACGGGTGCCGGACGCGACGGAGGTGTCGAGCTTGCCCGTATTCGCGGACTGCGACCAGCCGGAGGAGGACGACGTGCCGGAGAAGTTCGCGGACGGCATCGTGCCCATGAGGGAGGAGAGCGATCCGAAGGAGTTCGCGCTGATCCCGGAGGAAGCGGACTGGGAGGAGATCATCTGCGAGAGGAGGGAGGAGGTCATCGAGGGCTTCTCGGAACCGCCGCCTCCGAAGAGCTTGCTGCCCCCGAAGATGAGCGCGATCACGACCACGGCGATGAGGAGGAGACTCCCCTTGCCGCCGCCCGCGCGCGTTCCGCCTTCCGCCGGACGGGGCGAACCGGAGGTGCCGGGTCTGTTCTGATAGCCGCCCGCGTTGCCGACGGGACCCGTGCCGAGTCCGTCGCCGCGCTTGTAGACGTCTTTTCCCTGACCGGTGATGTTCTGCTGCCGGCCGCGGGGTGCTTTGTTGTTATTGTTGTTGTTTTCTGCCATGCTGCCCACCTTTTCTCTGAGATTTTGTCTGCCCCCATTATACATGATTTTTCCGGGGAATGCAAGAGACGCGCGGGATCTTGGTAAGAATTTTCAGATTATTCCGAAAATATGCGAAAACCGCCGCCGCTTCTTCATAAAATCTTCATTTGACTTTGCGGCGGATCCGTGTTATCATGAAGCAAACGGAAGCCGGGAGGAGTTTATCATGACAAAACGAATGAAAATCTGGACGTGGACGGTGTTCGCCTTCTATCTCGCGTGGCTCGTGTGGGTGATCCTTTTCAAGTTTCACCTGCCGGGCGCGGGACCGCTCAAAACCGTTCGTTCGGTGGAGTGGATCCCCTTTGCGCCGCGGAAGATCGAGCTGCGGCAGGCGCTCGAGGAAATGGCGCTGAACCTGATCGTTTTCATCCCGCTCGGGGCGTATCTCGCAGCCCTATTGCCGACCGGAAAACGCCGGTGGATCCCCCTGATCGGGCTTGGCGTGAGCGTGATGTTCGAAGTCCTGCAATACGCGTTTGCAATCGGTGCGGCGGACGTCACCGACGTGATCCTGAATACCGCCGGGACGCTCGCGGGGATCTTGTTCTATGGCCTGTTGCATCTGCTTTTCAAAAAACGCGCGCTCACCGTGCTCAACGCGCTCGGTACGGTGTGCGAGGTCCTGTTCTGCGGGATGCTCCTCCTCGTCATGGCGGCGAACGGCCGGTTCTGAACGGGTCCGGCGGGGAACGAAGGCCGTACAGCATTTTTTCGCGGGAAAACGGGAATTTTGTTGAAAAATACGCTTGCATGGCCGTGCGGATGTGTGCTATAATAGGGCAAATCCAATCCACATCGGAGGCAGCTTATGACCGGCAATATCCGTCCCGAATCCATGCAGCGCATCACCACGCCCGCGCTCGCGGAAGCGTTCATCCGCGAACAGATCACCGAACTGCGGGAGCAGATCGGCGACCAGAAGGTCCTCCTCGCACTCTCCGGCGGCGTCGATTCTTCCGTCGTCGCGGCGCTCCTCATCAAGGCGGTGGGGAAGCAGCTCACCTGTGTCCACGTCAATCACGGCCTCATGCGCAAGGGCGAGAGCGAGCAGGTCATCGAGGTCTTCCGGAATCAGCTCGGCGCGAACCTCATCTACATCGACGCGACCGACCGCTTCCTCGACAAGCTGGCGGGGGTGTCCGATCCCGAGACCAAGCGCAAGATCATCGGCAAGGAATTCATCGACGTCTTTGCGGAAGAAGCGGCGAAGCTCGAAGGGATCCGCTTCCTCGGTCAGGGCACGATCTACCCCGACATCCTCGAATCGAAGGACGGCGTGAAGGCGCATCACAACGTCGGCGGTCTGCCGGAGAAGTACGATTTCGAGCTGGTCGAGCCCGTGAAGCTCCTCTTCAAGGACGAAGTCCGCGTCGTCGGCAAGGCGCTCGGTCTGCCGGACGGCATGGTCTACCGTCAGCCGTTCCCGGGTCCCGGACTCGGCGTGCGCTGCCTCGGTGCGATCACCCGCGACCGTCTCGCCGCGCTGAGAGAAGCGGACGCCATCGTGCGCGAAGAGCTTGACTGCGCGATCGCAGCCGGCGTCGTCGCTCCGATCTGGCAGTATTTCGCCGTCGTTCCGGACATGAGAGCGACCGGCGTGGAGAACGGAAAGCGCCGCTTTGACTGGCCGGTCATCCTCCGCGCGGTCAACACGGTGGACGCCATGAGCGCGACGGTCCCCCAGATCGACTGGACCATCCTCGAGAAGATCACCGCCCGCATCCTCGCCGAAGTCCCCGGTGTGTGCCGCGTCCTGTATGACATGACACCCAAACCGATCGGGACGATTGAGTTCGAATAATCCGCAGTATCCTCTGCCAAACCCGCCCAGCGTCTGACTGCTCGAAAAACATAGGAAAACGAAGAGCCTTGTGTCCTTGCGGCATGAGGCTTTTTCTGCGTTCCGAAGCCAGCCGGCACACCCGGGAGAGAACCGTCGAAACGGATGAAAGTCCGGCAGGATGAGGGCCTGCGGAGGGTGGATGCCGCCCTGCGGGAGAAAGGTTCGACGGGCAGCGGCGGCCCTTCGCCACATTGCATAAAGACGCAACGGAGAGAAGCGCTTCATTTCAACGGTTTTCCCCCATTTCCCCCTTGACAGCGGCGGCAAAACCGTGTATAATAATGCCAGATGGGCAAAGGCGTTCATTCCGAGAGAGGCGGGAATGGGCGCATTTTCTCTTTTCGCAGGGATCTGCGGGATCATGCTTTGGATCGAGGTATCGGTATGAAAACATGCGCGGTCGTCGGCATCAACTGGGGCGACGAAGGCAAGGGAAGAATGGTCGATCTGCTGGCCGAGGATTACGACGTTGTCGTGCGCTATCAGGGCGGCGGGAACGCCGGTCATACGGTCGTCAACGAGCGGGGAAGATTCGCTCTGCATCTGCTCCCGTCTGGGGTGTTCCGGGAAGGGGTCATGAACATCCTCGGAAACGGTGTGGCGCTGGACCCGGAAAATCTCATGGCGGAGATCGAGACCCTCGCACGCGCGGGCGTCGAAATCGGCGCGGAGAATCTTGCGATCAGCGAGCGGGCATCCCTCCTCCTGCCGTGGCACCGCCGGCTCGACGAGCTCGAGGAAAAGCGGCTCGCGGACCGGCCGTACGGATCGACGAAGCAGGGCATCGCGCCGTTTTATGCCGACAAAGCCGCCAAAAAGACCGTCCTCGCCGGGGAGCTCTTTCACCCGGATGAGCTGCGGGAACACCTCGCGGCGCTGCTCGCATGGAAGAACCTCACGCTGACGGGCGTTTACGGAGCGGAGCCGGTCACGATGGAGGAGCTTGACGCGTGGGTCCGGGACTGGTGCGAGCCGATCAAGCCGTTCGTGCGCGATACGGGACGCATTCTGCGCGAGGCGGCGGACTGCGGGAAGAGCATTCTCTTCGAGGCACAGCTCGGCGCGCTGCGGGACATCGACTACGGCATCGTCCCCTACACCACCTCGTCGAACACCTTGGCAGCCTACGCGCCGATCGGATCGGGCCTGCCGACCTTGAAGATCCGCGAGATCGTCGGGGTCGTGAAGGCGTATTCCACCTGCGTCGGCGAGGGGCCGTTCGTGTGCGAGCTCTTCGGCGCGGAAGCGGAGAGGCTGCGGGAAGCCGGTGCGGAATACGGCGCGAAGACGGGCAGGCCCCGCCGCGTCGGACCGCTGGATCTCGTGGCGACCCGCTACGGCGTCGAGATGCAGGGGGCGACCGCGCTGGCCCTGACGAAACTCGACGTGCTCAGCTATCTCGATGAGATCCCGGTCTGCGTCGGGTATGAGATCGGCGGCAAGATCACCGACCGCTTCCCGTTCCCGACCGAGCTTGCGGCCGCGAAGCCCGTGATCGAGACCGTCCCCGGCTGGGGGTGCGATCTCTCGGGCGTGCGAAAATGGGAGGATCTGCCCGAGGCGGCGCGGCATTATGTGACGATGCTCGAGGATGCCGTCGGCTGCCCGGTGACGTACGTCTCCGTCGGACCGGAGAGAGACAGCCTGATCATAAGAGAGTGAAGCGATGAGTTTGCTTCGCCAAACGTTTAGGGTTATGATTGCTTCGCAAGTGATGAGCGCCTGCGGCGCGCTGAGAGACGGAAACGACTTCTCCGTACTCGAAGTTTGGTGCAGCGATTCATCCGCTTGAAGCGAAGCGCAGATCATCACAGGAAATGCACAAGCGCTCACAACGCTTCCGCATTGGGAAAAAAGGAGATGCATCATGAATTATACCGCCGACGAGGTGTTGGAATACGTCCGGGAAGAGGACGTGAAGTTCATCCGGCTGGCGTTCTGCGACGTGACCGGAAAACCGAAGAATCTGTCCGTGATGCCGGACGAGCTGCCGCGGGTGTTCGAGACCGGATGCCCGTTCTATCCGGCTGCCGTGCGGGGATTTGACGGCGCGGGGAGCCTTTTGCTGCATCCCGATCCGACGACGTTGTCGGTGCTCCCGTGGCGTCCCGATCACGGGCGCGTGGTGCGGATGTATTCGACCGTCACGGCGGCGGACGGCACACCGCATCCCGCTGACACCCGGAGCCTCCTCCGATCCGCGGTGAAGACGGCGGAGCGTGCGGGCGTGCGGTTCCGCTTCGGTGCGCAGCAGACGTTCTACCTCTTCAAGCTCGACGAGGAGGGCAGCCCGACAAAGGAGCCGTATGACCGCGCGGGCTACATGGACATCGCGCCCGAGGACCGCGGCGAGAATGTGCGGCGGGAGATCTGCCTGACGCTCGAGCAGATGGGGATCCGGCCCGAGAGCTCCTGCCACGAGGAGGGACCCGGGCAGAACAAGATCGACTTCCGGTTTTCGGACGCGCTCGAGGCCGCCGACAACTCGATGACCTTCCGCACCGTCGTCCGGACCGCGGCGCACCGCAACGGACTCGCGGCGGATTTCTCCCCGAAACCGCTCGGGGACGCGCCGGGCAACGGATGCCACATCAACCTCTCCGCCGAGCCGGTCACGCCGTTTGCCTCCGCGCTGGGGGATCTTTTGGGCGCCGCCCTCGCCGGGATCCTCTCCGAGATCGCCGCGATGACCCTGTTCCTCGATCCTGCGGAAGCCTCCTATCTCCGCCTCTCGGGACGTCCGGTGACGAAGATCGGCTGGTCGGATGAGGACCGCTCGGGGCTCGTCTGGATGCAGAAGGGGCGCGCCGAACTCCGCTCTCCCGATCCGGAGACCAATCCCTATCTCGCCTTCGCCCTGCTCGTGCTGGCGGGCGTGAAAGGCATCGAAGCGGGGTGGAAGCTCCCGGAAGCCGGCGGATCGGCAGGGAATTTGCCCGCGTCGCTCGTCGAGGCCATGCAGGCGGCATCGGCAAGCGCATTCATCCGGGAAAGCCTGCCGGAAGCGGTCCGGAGAGCCTACGGCTGCCGGTAACGGCGTTTGCCCGATTCACCGGAAAGGAGGAGAGACCATGAAAGACGCAGAACCCGCATACAGCGCGCTCGTCGTGTCCCCGCCGGGGAAGGTATCGGACGCGCTGACGGAGCTTTTGCCCGAGGCCCGGTGCGCGTCGGTCGCTGCGGCGTCGGATGCCGCGTCTGCGAGACGGATCCTCGCGGAATTCGACTACGATTTCGTCTTCGTCAACTCCCCCCTGCCGGATGAGACCGGTATCCGGTTCGCCGCGGACCTCACGGAATCCGGCGCGTCCGTCGTGCTGCTGCTCGTGCGGGCGGAATCCCTCGGCGAGATCGACGAAAAGGTCAGCCGCCGGGGCGTCCTCACCCTCGCCAAGCCGACATCGAAGCAGGCCCTCGCCGAAGCGGTCCGGTGGATGCGGGCAGTGCGGGAACGGCTGCGGCGCTCGGAGAAGAAGACGCTGACGCTCGAGGAGAAGATGACGGAGATCCGGCTCGTCAACCGGGCGAAGTGGGTGCTGATCACCTCCCGCGGCATGGATGAGGCTGAGGCGCACCGGTGGATCGAAAAGCGGGCGATGGATCGCTGTGTGACGCGGCGGGAGATCGCCGAGGAAATCATACAGAACGGCGAAGGACGGCAGGAGGGGGAAGGCGTGAACGAAGCGCCGCCCCATGCCGAACAAGACTGAAACGGGGGAGATTGTCATGGAAAAAGGTTCTCTGCTCTATGAGGGAAAAGCCAAAAAGGTCTACGCGACGGACGATCCGGACTTGCTGATCGTTTCCTACAAGGACGACGCGACCGCGTTCAATGGATTGAAACGGGGAACGATCGTTGGGAAGGGCGTCATCAACAACCGGATGAGCAACGCCCTGATGCGCCTTTTGGAGAGGGAAGGGATCCCGACGCACTATGCGGAAGAGCTGAGCGAACGGGACACCCTCGTGAAGAAGGTCAGGATCATCCCGCTCGAGGTGATCGTGCGCAACATCTCGGCAGGATCCTTTGCCAAGCGCTACGGCGTCGAGGAAGGGATGGCGTTCGCCGACCCGACCATTGAGTTTTCCTATAAGAACGATGCGCTGGGCGACCCGCTCCTCAACGAATATCACGCGCTGGCGCTGGGACTCGCCTGCCGGGAGGAGATCGAGACGATCAAGGAATACTCGTTCCGGATCAACGACGTGCTGAAGGACTTCTGGCGTTCCTGCGGGGTGACCCTGGTGGATTTCAAGCTGGAGTTCGGCAGGCTCCCGGACGGGCGGGTCATCCTCGCGGACGAGATCAGCCCCGACACGTGCCGGCTATGGGACAGCAAAACGGGGGAGAAGCTCGATAAGGACCGTTTCCGCCGGGATCTCGGCGGCGTGGAAGAAGCCTACCGGGAGATCATGCGCAGGCTGGAAGAAAAGACGGAGGGGACGCGATGAGCAGAGATTCGTATGAATCGCCGTTTTCGGCGCGCTATGCGTCGGAGGAAATGCTGAACCTGTTTTCGCCCGATACGCGCTATCGGACGTGGAGACGGCTCTGGGTCGCCCTTGCCCGCGCCGAGCGGGAACTCGGGCTGCCGATCACCGAGGAACAGGTCGGGGAGCTCGAAGCGCATCTCACCGATATCGACTACGACCTCGTCGCCGCGCGTGAGAACGAGGTGCGGCACGATGTGATGGCGCATGTTTACGCGTACGGAAAAGCCGCACCGTCCGCCGCCGGGATCATCCACCTCGGCGCGACCAGCTGTTATGTCACCGACAACGCGGACATGATCATCTACCGGGACGGGCTCAGGCACATCCGGAAACAGCTCGTCGCCGTGATGAAGAATCTCGCGGATTTCGCCCTGAAATACAAGGATCTGCCGACGCTCGGCTATACGCACTATCAGCCCGCCCAGCTCGTCACTGTGGGCAAGCGCGCGTCGCTGTGGCTCGGGGATTTCGCGTCCGATCTCGAAGAACTCGATTTCACGATCGGAAGGCTCAGGCTGCTCGGATGCAGAGGCACGACCGGCACCGAAGCGAGCTTTCTGGATCTCTTTGACGGCGACGGCGAGAAGATCGACCGGATGAACGAGATGATCTCGGCCGCGTTCGGGTTCGACGCCTGCTTTGACGTGTGCGGGCAGACCTACCCGAGAAAGACGGACAGCGCGATTCTGAATGCCCTGTCCGCCATCGCCCAGAGCGCGTACAAATTCGCCAACGATCTGCGGCTCCTGCAGCACGACAGACAGGTGGAGGAACCGTTTGAGAAGAATCAGATCGGATCGTCCGCGATGGCGTACAAGCGCAATCCCATGCGGTGCGAGCGGATCTGCTCCCTTTCCCGCTATCTGATGGCGGATGCCGCCAACGCCGCGATGACGGCCTCGACCCAATGGCTCGAACGCACGCTCGACGATTCGGCGAACAGAAGGATCTCCATGCCGGAGGCGTTTCTCGGCGCCGACGCGATCCTGCGCCTCGTGCTGAACGTGACGGACGGGCTGGTCGTGAATGAAAAGATCATCGAAAAAGCCGTGACGGCGTATCTTCCGTTCATCGCCACCGAAAACCTCCTGATGGAGGGGGTCAAGCGCGGCGGCGACCGGCAGAAGCTGCACGAGATCATCCGCCAGGCATCCATGGAGGCGACCGAACGGATGAAAGAAGGAAAAGAATGCGACCTGATCCGGACGCTTTCCGCCCATCCCGAATTCGGCCTGAGTGAAGAGGATATGGAAAAGCTGCTCGAACCGTCGCTTTACACCGGCCGGTGCGCCGAGCAGGTGGAGCGGTATGTCCGGAAACTGGCGCCCATCCTCGCGGAGGCGGAACCCGTAGAAAAGGAGATCACGATTTGAGTATGGATAAGATCCTCGTGCTCGATTTCGGCGGGCAGTACAATCAGCTCATCGCGCGGCGCGTCCGGGAACAGCAAGTCTATGCCGAGATCCGGTCCTATAAAACCTCGGTGGAGGAGATCCGGACGGCGGGGTACAGCGGCATCATCTTCACCGGCGGGCCGAATTCGGTCTACGATCCCGCGGCGCCGAAATGCGACCGTGCGGTGCTCCGGCTCGGGATCCCGGTCCTCGGGATCTGCTACGGGTGCCAGCTTATGACGGCGCTCGAAGGGGGAGAAGTGGTCTCGGCGGGCGCGGTGTCGGAGTACGGCAAGGCGGAGTTGACCCATACGGGATCCCCGCTGTTCGCCGATGTGCCGCAGGTCTCGACCGTCTGGATGAGCCACACGGACTATGTGAAAACGGTGCCGGCGAGCTTTACGGTGACCGGGGTGACCCCGAGTTGTCCCGCGGCTGCCATCGCGGACGTGGAGCGGCGGCTGTACGGCGTGCAGTTCCACCCCGAGGTGATGCACACGGAATACGGGAAAACCATGCTCTCGAACTTCCTCTTCCGTGTCTGCGGATGCGATGCCGCCTGGACGATGGAGGACTTCGTCAAGACCTCCGTGGAAAAATACAAAAGGGAGCTTGCCGGGAAACGGGTCCTCTGCGCGCTCTCCGGCGGGGTGGATTCCTCCGTCGCGGCGGTGCTGCTGCATCGGGCGGTTGGGGAGAGGCTGACGTGCGTCTTCGTCGATCACGGGCTGCTGCGCAAAAATGAGGGCGATCTCGTGGAGAAGACCTTCCGGGAGAAATTCGAGATGAACATCATCCGGGTGAACGCCGGGGAGCGGTTCCTCTCCAAGCTCGCCGGGGTGACGGAGCCGGAGAAGAAGCGCAAGATCATCGGCGAGGAATTCATCCGGGTGTTCGAGGAAGAGGCGAAAAAGATCGGGCACGTCCACGCCCTCGCACAGGGGACGATCTACCCGGACGTGGTGGAGAGCGGCACGGGCGCGTCGGCCACGATCAAGAGCCATCACAACGTCGGAGGCCTGCCCTCGGTGATCGATTTCGACGAGATCGTCGAGCCCCTGCGGCTGCTCTTCAAGGATGAGGTGCGGGTGGCGGGTCTGGAGCTCGGGATCCCGTATGAGCTCGTCTGGCGGCAGCCCTTCCCCGGGCCGGGTCTGGCGATCCGCGTCCTCGGCGAGGTGACGGAGGAAAAGCTCGCGGTCCTGCGGGAATGCGACGCGATCTTCCGGGAAGAAGTCCTTGCGGCGGGGCTGGAGCGGACGACGAAGCAGTATTTTGCGGTCCTGACCGACAGCCGCACGGTCGGGGTGATGGGCGACGCGCGGACCTACGGTTACACGGTGGCGCTCCGGGCGGTGGATACCGACGATTTCATGACCGCCGACTGGTCCCGCCTGCCGTATGAAGTCCTCGCAAAGGCCTCGAACCGGATCACGAACGAAGTGCGCTCCGTCAGCCGCGTGGTGTACGACATCACATCAAAGCCCCCGGCAACGGTGGAGTGGGAATGAACGGGAGAAGAGTGATGAGCGCTTCGCGCGTTTACAGTGATGATTGCTTCGCAAGTGATGATTCGCTTCGCGAAGTTGGGAGAAGATAAAGGATGTCAGACAGCATTTTGAGAAGCAAAGCGAAGGAGTATGCGATCCAGATCGTTTTGTTATGCCGTACGATGAAAAAGAATGGTGAGGAAGCGGCTTTGATTCAGCAGCTTCTGCGAGCCGGGACCTCCGTCGGAGCAAATCTGCATGAAGCACAATACGCGCAGAGCACAAAGGATTTTATATCGAAGTTGGAAATCGCATTGAAGGAATGCAATGAAAGCGATTACTGGATCGAGCTGCTGCATGAAGTCGGAAGCATACCCGAGGACGATTTTCATGCGTTGCATGACAGGATTATCGAACTGCGGCGGATGCTCGTTTCTTCTGTGAGGACAATGAAAGACAAGGACCATGGCTGACCGTGGTTCATGTTCGAAAAACAATGATAAAACGGTTTCGTCTCTTCCAACTTCGCGGAGCGAATCATCGCTTTTGCGAAGCAAAACCATAACTGTAAACATTCGCGGAGCGAATTCATAACTTGTGAATGAACATGTGAGGTATCGTATGACAAAATACATCTTTGTGACCGGCGGCGTGGTCTCCGGGCTCGGCAAAGGCATCACGGCGGCG
>JAFPWV010000129.1 GCA_017412675.1 Clostridia bacterium | reverse complement strand
CTCGGATCTCAAATACCTCCTCCGCATCGTGCTGCCGATCAGCCGCCCGACCGTCATCACCGTGACGATCCTCAAGGTCATCGAATGCTGGAACTCCTATGTGTGGCCGCGCCTCATCACGGACGACCAGGCGTATTTCCTCGTCTCGAACGGCATCCAGGAGATCCGCGAGAACGGCTTCGGACGCGAGAACATCCCCGCGATGATGGCCGCCGTCGTCGTGATCTCCCTCCCGCTCATCGTGCTCTTCCTCGTGTTCCGCGACAAGATCATGTCCGGCGTCTTGAGAGGGGGGACGAAGGGATGAGCCGCAGAATCAAACGCCTGTCCCTCTGCCTCGCCGCACTCCTGCTCCTCTCCGTTCTTTCGGGATGCCACGGCTCGCGCGGTCTCCCGGCGTTCGAGATCCCCGCCTCCTTCGACGACGGACGTCCGATCGAGATCACCTTCTGGGCGAAGAACGACACGAACAAGACCCAGACCACGATCTACAACCGCGCGATCGAGGGCTTTGAAAAGCGCTATCCGAACGTCCATGTGAGCATCCGCCTCTACACGGACTACGGCAAGATCTACAACGACGTCATCACGAACATCTCGACCGGGACGACGCCGAACGTCTGCATCACCTACCCGGACCACATCGCGACCTACCTGACGGGCTCGAACGTCGTCACACCCCTCGATGCGCTGTTTGCCGATCCGGCTTACGGCTTCGGCGGGAGCGAGCTCCGCTTCGACGGCCCGGACGCGGACGAGATGATTGGGAAATTCCTCGACGAATGCCTGATCGGCGGCGAGCACTACGCGGTCCCGTTCATGCGCTCGACGGAAGCGTGCTACGTCAACGTCACCATGCTCGAATCCCTCGGGTATGAACTGCCCGAAACCCTGACTTGGGACTTCGTCTGGGAGGTTTCGGACAAGGCGGCGGAAAAGGACGCGGACGGGGTCTACCTCGCCAACGGCCAGAAGACCATGATCCCCTTCATCTACAAGTCCACCGACAACATGATGATCCAGTCGCTCGCCCAGCGCGGGGCCGGTTATTCGACCGCCGACGGGGAAGTGCTCCTCTTTGGCGAAGAGACCGAGAAGATCCTGAACGACGTGGCGGCGCATACGGCAACCGGCGCCTTCTCCACCTTCAAGATCTCGAGCTACCCCGGCAACTTTCTGAACGCCGGTCAATGCCTCTTTGCGATCGACTCCACCGCAGGGGCGACATGGATGGGCAGTCACGCGCCGCACGCCGACATCAGCCCGGACAAGTTCGTCGAATTCGAGACGGCGGTCCTGCCGATCCCGCAGGCCGATCCCGCCCATCCGAAGATGATCTCCCAGGGGCCGTCGGTCTGCATCTTCAACAAAGCCGATCCGCAGGCGGTGCTCGCGTCGTGGCTCTTCGTGCAGTATCTCTTGACCGACGAAGTCCAGATCGCCTATGCCCAGACCGAGGGGTACATCCCCGTCACGCGGAAGGCGCAGGAATCGGCGGAATACCGGGACTATCTCTCGCGCGCAGGGGAGGAGGGCGAGCTCTACTACGACGTGAAGATCGCTGCGACGAAGCTCCTGCTCGACAACATTGAGAACACCTTCGTCACGCCCGTGTTCAACGGATCGGCCTCGCTGAGGGACGCCGCGGGACAGCTCATCGAGAACACCGCGAAGTCCGTGCGGCGCAAAGAGACCGTCGACGACGCGTATTACGCGAAGCTCTACGACGACGTGCGCTCCCTATACCGGCTCGATCAGCTGGGAGGGCGTGGCGCGGCTGCGGGCAGGGAGACGTTCGGTCCGCTCCCCGCGACGTCCGTCTGTCTCCTCTCCGGCATCGCCGCGGTGTGGATCGCCATGGGGGCCTTCCTCCTCGCGGACCGGCTCCGGAAGAAAAAGTCTGCACGGAAGTGACAAAAACGGGATCCGGGAAGGCCGAAATGCCGGAAAGTTCCGAAAACCACTTGATTTCCCGAAAAATCAGAGTATAATATAGTCGGATCGATTCCAACAAAAACCGAAAGGATGGAAAAACATGAAAAAGATTCTGGCACTTGTTCTCGTTATGCTCTTTGTCCTTCCGCTCGCCGCGGCGTGCAAGAAGGACGACGCATCGAAGCCCGATGTGAAGGGCGAGGGCGTCATGACCCACGCCGAATACATCGCGGCGGCGCTCGACACGCAGGTCATCATCGAGACCTACGTCCAGGCGAAGCAGTCCTGGTGGGAAGACAAGGCAACCGTCTACACGCAGGATAAGGACGGCGCGTACTTCCTCTACAATATGGCCTGCTCCGAAGCGGACTACGCGAAGCTGACCCCCGGCACGAAGATCAAGGTCACCGGCTATAAATCCGAATGGGCAGGGGAAGTCGAGATCATCGACGCGACCTTCGAGATCGAAGACGGCAATTTCGTCGCTCCCGCGCTGGATGTCACCGCTCTCCTCGGCACCGACACCCTGATCGACCATCAAAATGAGTTCGTGTCCTTCAAGGGCATGACCGTCGTGGCTTCCAAGGGTGCCGACGGCAACGAAGCTCCCTTCCTCTACAGCTGGGACGGCTCCGGCGAGGACGGCAGCGACCTCTACTTCAACGTCTCCCTCGGTGGCAATACCTACACCTTCACGGTCGAATCCTATCTCTGCGACGCCAGCACCGCCGTTTATGCCGCGGTGAAGAACCTCCAGATCGGCGACAAGATCGACATGGAAGGCTTCCTCTACTGGTATGAGGGCGTCAACCCGCACATCACCTCCGTCAAGGCGGCCGGCTGATCCGGGCAGGCAAATCTCCGAACCGAACACACCGAAAGGCTGCTGCTGATTCCGCGGCGGCCTTTTCCATGCGCGGTTTTCGCGGAGATTTCCGTTTTCGGGAAAATTTGCAGCAAAATCGGCCCGCCCATTGACAAACCCGCCGGAAAGGGGTACAATATTTCCGACAACCTTGATTTTGCAGGATAAGGAGATTTTTTGTTATGAAAGAAATGATGGACGCCATCGTCAAACCCGCGGCAGGCCCGGGCCTCGAGCTGAGGCAGGTGCCGGTTCCGAAACCGGGGCCGGGAGAAGTTCTCATCAAAGTACATAAAACCGCGATCTGCGGTACCGATGTTCATATTTTCAACTGGGACCCGTGGGCCCGCCTCCACATCACCCATCCGCCGATGACCATCGGGCATGAATATGTCGGCGAGATCGCAGAGCTCGGCGCGGGCGTCACCGGACTGACCGTCGGCCAGCGCGTCTCCGGCGAGGGGCACATCACCTGCCATCATTGCCGCAACTGCCACACCGGCAACATTCAATGGTGCCGCAACACCACGAGCGTCGGCGTCGACCGGGACGGCGCGTTCGCGGAATACGTCTGCGTCCCCGAGACCAACGTCATCCTGATCGACGAATCCCTCCCCGAAGACGTCGTCGCGTTCTTCGATGCCGTCGGCAACGCCACCCATACCGCCCTCATGTGGAATCTCGTCGGCGAGGACGTCCTCATCACCGGCGCGGGTCCGATCGGCATCATCGCCGCAGGGATCTGCAAGTACGCCGGCGCCCGCCGCGTCATCATCACCGATATGAACGAATACCGCCTCGACCTTGCTCGTAAAATGGGCGTCGACGCCGCGGTCAACATCACGAAAGACAACCTCGAGGAGGTCATGAAGGCGGAAGGGCTCGTCGAGGGCTTCGACGTCGGACTGGAGATGTCCGGCAGCGCGCCCGCGTTCCGTCAGATGTGCTCCGTCATGCGCAACGGCGGCAAGATCTCCCTCCTCGGTCTCGGCAACAAGCCGGTCGAGGTCGACATGAACGACATCATCTGCAAGGGCCTCACCCTCCAGGGCATCTACGGCCGCAAGATGGACAACTGGCACCAGATGAGCTACATGGTGCAGGGCGGCCTCGATCTCACCCCCGTCATCACCCACCGCTTCCATTACACCGACTTTGAAAAGGGCTTCGCCGCGATGAACAGCGGGAATTCCGGCAAGGTCATCCTCGACTGGACGAAATAAAGGAGAACAGAACATGAAAACCGCGCTTCAAAGCATTGAAAAAGAACTCGACGCCATCCGCGAAGCCGGAACCTGGCGCACCGAGCGCATCATCACCACCCCGCAGCGGTCCCGGATCGACACCACCGAAAAGCCCGCCGTGGTCAACATGTGCGCAAACAACTACCTCGGCCTCTCCGACAATCCCCGCCTGATCGCGGCCGCCAAGGCGAGCTACGACCGCTGGGGCTTCGGTCTGTCCTCCGTCCGCTTTATCTGCGGGACCCAGGAGATCCACAAGGAACTCGAAGCGAGGATCTCCGCCTTTGTCGGCACCGAGGACGCGATTCTCTATTCCTCCTGTTTCGACGCGAACGGCGGTCTGTTCGAGACCCTGCTCGGTCCCGATGACGCCATCATCTCCGACGAGCTCAACCACGCCTCGATCATCGACGGTGTCCGGCTGTGCAAGGCGCACCGCTACCGCTACAAGAACAACGATATGACCGATCTCCGGGCCAAGCTCGAGGAAGCGCGCGCCGCCGGATGCCAGAAGATCATGATCGCGACCGACGGCGTCTTCTCGATGGACGGCTACATCGCAAATCTCCCGGCGATCTGCGACCTCGCGGACGAATTCGACGCCCTCACGATGGTCGATGACAGCCATGCCGTCGGCTTCATGGGCGAACACGGACGCGGCACGCCGGAATTCTGCGGCGTCATGGGCCGGGTCGACATCATCACCGGCACCTTCGGCAAGGCGATGGGCGGCGCGTCGGGCGGCTATACCGCGTCCCGTCAGCCGATCGTCGACCTCCTCCGTCAGCGGAGCCGTCCGTACCTCTTCTCGAACACCCTCGCCCCCGCGATCTGCGCCGCCACCCTCGAGACGATCAACATGCTCGAAGAGTCCACGGCCCTGCGCGATAAAGTGCACGAAAACGCGCGCTACTTCCGTGCGGAAATGGAAAAGCTCGGCTTCGACCTTCTCCCCGGCGAGCACCCGATCGTCCCCGTCATGCTCTACGATCCGCATATCGCGCAGGAATTCGCCCGCCGGATGCTCGACAAGGGCGTCTACGTCGTCGGCTTCTGCTATCCCGTCGTGCCGAAGGGCCGCGACCGCATCCGCACCCAGATCTCCGCAGGCCACACGAAGGACGACCTCGACTTTGCCGTGAAGTGCTTCGGGGAAGTCAAAAAGGAAATGGGGCTGTGAGCCCCGGGAAAGCGAAAGCCGCAGGCATGAGAAACGCCCCGGACCGATGAAGTCCGGAGCGTTCTTTTTCATGCCGTAAAGCCGGGTGTTATTCTTTAAATCCTGACTTGCACATTGTTGGTGACAAACCCTTTATTATATAGAGAAGAGGTCCCTATAGCGTAGCGTTTTTGACG
>JAFPWV010000128.1 GCA_017412675.1 Clostridia bacterium | reverse complement strand
CCTCGGCGCGCTCGACGTTCTGATCATCTTTCTGCTTTTGGCGGTGATCGGAAGCGCCGCCTATCGCTGGTACAGCGGACGGAATTCCGATGCGGCGAGCGGCGTGCAGATGGATCCCTACGTCATCACCTTCAAGATCACGGATATCCGAGACTCCTCGGCGCAGAGTTACCTCGAGACCGGTACGAATTTCTACCTTCAGGACACCGATCAGTTCTTCGGGACGCTGCGAGAAGGAAAGACCATCCGGGACGCCGAGAAATTCTATGAGATGCCCGACGGCGAGATCGTGAAGGTCGCCACCGATCTGACGGGAGACTTTTACCGGGTCGACGTCGAGGCCAGCGTGACGGCGCACGGACGCATGGACAGCGAGGGACGTTTCCTCCTCGACGGCAGCCGCTACATCGGAGCGAACCGTGAAATCACGATTTACAGCAAATACCTGACCGTCACGGCCGTCGTCACCGGCATCAGCCTCGCACAGTAAATACAACGGCATACAAAAAACCGCGGTTCCCGAACGGATCGCGGTTTTGTCATGCGCGTACGGCATAGAGCGTCAGATCCCACATCGGCAGGCAGGAGACACGGCGCAGAAAAAGACGGTGAGAAGGCAGGAGCTGACGGACGAGGCGGGGCAGGGCAAAGAGATCGTCCGTCCTGTGGTAGAGCGAGACGGCGAGGTTCGGGGCACTCCGTCGGATCGTGTTCGAGGCGCCGCGGATCGCATGTTCTTCCGCGCCTTCCACGTCAAGCTTGATGAGATCGATGCATTGGTCCGCCGCAAGGGTGTCGATCCTGATCGCAGGGACTTCGGTCACCTTCGCGCGATGACTGCGGCCGCTTTCACCCGCTCCGCGGCTCCCGGATGCCGAATAGGGAAGCATGCCGTCCTCGTCCCAGAGCGCGGCACACACGGGGACGATCTTCACACGCTGTTCCGTCTGCGCGTATGCTTCGAGCCTGCGAAAGGACGACGGATCGGGCTCTGCCGCGAAGATGATTTCCGGATGGAGCTCATCCGAAAACACCGACGCGCTGTCTCCCCGGAATGCGCCGCCGTCGATGACCGAACGAATCTTCTGCTCTCCGAACAGTTCCCGGACGCTTGCTTCCATCGGTTCCGTGTCCGTGAGGAAGGAAAGCCGTCCGGTCAGCCGGAATTCGATCGCCGCATCGAATAAGGCGCGGGAACGGTCCTCCTGGAAGAGAGAACGGGCTTCGGCGAGATCGTCGCGATGGCGCTCGAAGTACATGCAATCGAAGAGCTCGCCGCTGTAGAGCGGGACGTCGGGGATCAGCAGTTCATGCCGTTCATCGAGCGTGCGGATGAAATCGATCACGTCCTCCCGCGCGGTCCCGAAAGCAAGCAGCACCGTGATGTCGTCGCCTGCTTCCGCTCTCACGTCCGAATAGGACCGGACCGGCATCCCGCGGAACGTTCGTGACCGGACGAACCCGTCGGAAGCGAAGACTCCCGCGACCGGGATCCCGCGATCTTCGAGGATGTCGAGGATCTTATCGGCGCCGTTGCCCGTTCCGTAGAGCCAGATCGGACGTTCCCGCCGTGCAAGACGGTCCCACAGGCAGTCGGCCATCACGCGTCCTCTATGTGGAAGAAGCGCATGGCGTTGTTCCAGAGGATGGCTTCGCGCTCATCGTCTGTGAGAGGAATGCGAAAGAAGCGTTCGAGTTCTTCTTTCGTGTTGACGACCGGATAGTCCGTCCCGAACATGATCCGTTCGACGCCGAGCGTGCGGATGATCCGTTCCGCGTCCTCGACCGACATGGCCCATAGCGCGCTCGAAGTGTCATACCAGACGTTTTCCCGTCCGGCAAGTAGCGGAACATTGACGTCCCATGACTTGTATCCGCCGAGATGGGCAGCTCCGACGATCAGATGCGGAAACATGGCAAGGACCCGCACCAGCTTGTCCGAGGAGGAAAACTGATATTCCGGGCGGTTGTCACCCATGTGAAGGTAGATCGGCAGACCGCGCGCCTCGAGGATCTCATAGAGCGGGAGAAGCCGCGGATCGTCGATGTTCACGCCCTGAATGTCGGGATGGATCTTCACGCCGCGCAGTCCGAGCGATACGGCGCGTTCGATCTCTCCCTCGAAGTCCGGGTAATCCTGATGCATCCCGGCATATCCGACGGTGCGGAAGCCGCGGGAACGCGAATACGCCGCCAGCGCCGCGATGGAATCGTTGACCTTCGGGACCTGATGCGCATTCGTCGCGACGGAGAAGAGCAGATATCCGCCGACGTTGTTTGCCGCCGCCTGCGATTCGAGATCGGCATAAGTCCCCTTGCCGAGAACCTCAAAATGATAGAACTGTCCGAGATTCTCACAGGCTTTTTCTGCGATTTTCTCGGGATAGGTGTGGGTGTGTACGTCAAAAACCTTGAACATTTTGCTGGATTCCTTGATTTTCGCTTCCGGGTATGGTAAAATAACGGTGTAATTCCAGAGGAAGGAGAATAAATATGGATTGCTTATTCTGCAGGATCATCGCGGGGGAGATCCCGTCGACAAAGGTTTACGAGGACGATGATATGTTCACGTTCCGTGACATCCATCCGGAGGCGCCGTGCCATGTCCTGGTCGTCCCGAAAACGCACATCCCGTCGATGGACGGCGTGAATGCGGAGAACAGCGCCGTTGTTGCGAAGATCTTCGAGAAGATCCCCGAGATCGCGCGTCTCGGCGGGTGCGGGAACGGCTACCGCGTCATCTCGAACTGCGGTCCCGATGCCGGTCAGACCGTGATGCACCTGCACTTCCACATCCTCGGCGGAACGGAACTTCCGATCCACATCGTGCCGGAGAAATAATGCCTTCAAAAGCGAGGGGAGGGACTTTCCGCCGAAAGCGCCTCCCCCTGCTGATTTTCTGAATGGATCAGTTCTTTTCGCTGACAAACTCCGCATAGATCGCGCGCATCGCGGTCTCGAAGTCGTTTTCGTCGACGCCGATGATGATGTTGAGCTCGGAGGAGCCCTGGTCGATCATTCGGATGTTGATCCCGGCAGCGGCGACCGCCTTGAAAACGCGAACCGCCGTTCCTTTGGATTTGACCATGCCGCGTCCGACGACGGCGATGAGGGCGAGCCCTTCCTCCACGGAAATGGCGTCCGGTTCCACGCTTGCGCAGATATGGTTGATGATCCGCTCGCGGCAGTCCGCGATTTCCGCGCGGTTGAGGACCACGCTCATCGTGTCGATCCCGGAAGGCAGATGCTCGAAGGAGATGTTTTCCTTTTCGATCGCCTCGAGGACCTTGCGGCCGAAGCCCTTTTCCGCGTTCATCATCGCTTTTTCGATCGTGATGACGCAGAAGCCCTTCTTTCCGGCGATGCCGGTGATGATGTTCTTCGGATCGTATGCGTCCGTGTGGGACAGGATGATGGTCCCGGGGTCATCCGGCGCGTTGGTGTTGCGGATATTGATCGGGATCCCGGCAAAGCGGACGGGGAAGATCGCGTCTTCGTGGAGGACACCCGCGCCCATATAGGACAGCTCGCGCAGTTCCCGGTAGGTGATGAACGAGATCCCCTGCGGGTTGTCGACGATGCGCGGATCGGCCATCAGGAAGCCGGAAACATCCGTCCAGTTCTCATAGAGATCGGCGGAGGCCGCGCGCGCCACGATGGAGCCGGTCACGTCGGAGCCGCCGCGGGAGAAGGTCTTGATCGTTCCGTTCGGCATGGATCCGTAGAAGCCGGGGATCACGCCGTTTTCATGCTTTTTCAGCTCTTCGGAGAGAAGGTTGTTCGTGGTTTCGGAATCAAATGTCCCGTTGTCGAAGAAGCGCACATAACGCGCCGGATCGATGAAGTCGTAGCCGAGGTAGTGCGCGAGGACGAGGCCGTTGAGGTATTCGCCGCGGCTCGCCGCGTAGTCACGGCCGGCGGAATGACCGATCGCCCATTTGATGTGCGTGTATTCTTCGCTCAGATCGAGGTCCAGCCCGAGATCCCGGATGATCGAATCATAGCGTTCCCGGATGCGGGCAAAGAGGTCTTCGATGGCGCCGCCGGCTGCCGCGACGTTGTAGCATTCGTACAGCATGTCGGTGACCTTCGAGTCCCCGGAGAACCGCTTGCCGGGCGCGGAAGGAACGACAAAAAGTCTCGTCGGGTCGGAACGGATGATGGTTCCTACTTTTCGGAAATGTTCGGCATCCGCATGGGAGCTTCCGCCGAATTTGACGACCTTGATATTGAACGAATTGAAATCCACGTCAGTCAACCTCTGTAATCTTTCTGAACCGGAGAAGGGTAAACTCCTCCGTACATATTATATGGCAGAGCGCAGAATTTGTCAAGAAGCTCCGTGATGGCTATCTGTACAAACTTCTTGACAGATGCTCCGGTCTCCTGTATAATTAGATAGAAATTCATCCAACGCGCGAAGAAAGGCAATCTGCATGAATCCCACTCAGACGGTTTTCTCCTCTGCCGCGATCCTGCTCCCACCGTTTTCCTCCGATCCGGAGTCGATGAAGCGATGGGCCGTGATCGCCTGCGACCAGTTCACTTCGGAGCCGGCATACTGGAAGCGGTGCCGCGACTTGGCGTGCGGCCATCCGTCGGCTTATGATTATATCATGCCGGAGGCCTATCTCGGCACGGAGGAGGAAGCCGTTCACGCGGCAGAGATCGAGAAGGCGATGGCCTCTTTCGACGAGCGGATCATGCGCCGGATCGACGGGTTCCTTTATCTCGAACGCACGCTTCCGGACGGGAGCCTGCGCCGCGGCATCGTCGGACGGATCGATCTTGAAGCGTACGACTATCGACCGGGCTCCTCCTCCACGATCCGCGCGACCGAAGCGACAGTCCTCGAGCGCATCCCGCCGCGCACAAAGATCCGCGCATCCGCAGCCATCGAACTGCCGCACATCCTCGTGCTCGTCGACGACCGGGTCGGACTGATGGAGAAAGCCGCGTCGCTCGCCCGTGAGATCGCCTACGATTTCGACCTCATGGCAGGCGGCGGTCATGCGCGCGGATTTGCGATCGAAGGGCAGGACGCTCTCTTGCTCTCGGAGAAGATCGCGGAATACGAAGCATCCCGTGCCGGGCTTGTCTATGCGATGGGGGACGGGAATCACTCCCTTGCCGCTGCGCGCGCGCATTGGGAGAATGTGAAGTGCGAGACCGGGGACATGGACCATCCCGCACGATACGCGCTTTGCGAGATCACCGCGCTCGGAGAAGAATCCCTGGTCTTCGAGCCGATCTACCGCCTCCTCAAGAACTGCGATCCGGATGACGTTTTCACGGAGCTTCTAAAGGTCTCTGTCGAAAGCGGGGAACAGCGGGTCGAGATCATCGCTGGAGAACGGAGACAGGAGCTGTCTTTTGCCCGCCCCACGCACGCCCTGACCGTCGGCACGCTCCAGGACTGGATCGATCGGTATCTCGCCGCGCATCCGGGGGTGGTCTGCGATTACATCCACGGAGAAGAATCGCTCCGCGGGCTGGCGTCGGCGCCGGGGAACGTCGGATTCCTGTTTGAAGGCATGGACAAATCCGCGCTCTTCCCGTATGTCGAGGCGCACGGCACGCTCCCGCGCAAGACGTTTTCGATGGGAGATGCGGCGGGGAAGCGCTATTACATCGAATGCCGACGGATCAGGCGCTGAATCCTCGTGAAAAAACCGCACCTGCGGACACGATCGCACGGTGCGGCTCCTCTCTCCGGTTCCGTTACCGGATCACGATGACTTTGATGATGCCTTCCATGCTCTCGATCGTCGTCTGCATGTCCGCGGTGATCTCCGCATAGGTATCGACGAGCATGACCGAGAAATCGCCGCGCGAGCGGTTTGCCATGTTCTCGATGTTGATCTTGCGCTCCGCCAGCGTGGATGCGACGTGCGAGATCATGTTCGGAATGTTGCGGTGGAGGATCACGAGGCGGCCTGCATCGGTGCGGGGCATGTCGACGGCAGGATAGTTGACGCTGTTTTTGATGTTTCCGTTTTCGAGGAAGTCAATCACCTGATCCGCGGCCATGACGGCGCAGTTTTCTTCGGATTCTTCGGTGGAAGCGCCGAGGTGCGGGATCGTGATGATGCCTGGGACGCCGACGGTCTCCTCGGTCGGGAAGTCCGTCACATAAGCGG
>JAFPWV010000127.1 GCA_017412675.1 Clostridia bacterium | reverse complement strand
ATTACTCAACGATTCCCTCTTCGTTGTTCGTTGTGCTTCGGTCCCCGCTCTTCGCGGGCTCATTCCTTTGCCAGATCCCGCGGCGAAAACGCCTCCGGCAAGAGTTCCCCCAGCGTGATCTCGCGGATCTCTTCTCCGTCGCTCACAACGACGATAAAATCATCCGCGCAGAATTCGCGCATCACCTGACGGCACACCCCGCAGGGATAGGTGAAGGACGTGATCCGCCCCTCCTCACCCCCGACGACTGCGATGCGCTCGAATTCCCGTTCGCCGTCCCGGATCGCCGAGAAGAACGCCACCCGCTCCGCGCAGACCGTCGGTCCGAAGGCCGCGTTCTCGATGTTGCAGCCCATCCAGACCCGGCCGTCCCGCGAGAGGAGCGCGGCCCCGACGTGAAAATGCGAGTACGGCGCGTACGAATGCCGTGTCATCTCCGCCGCAAGGGCGATCAGTTCCGCGTTCGTCATTCGTTCGGCCCTCTGTCGGGGCTGTCCGGCGTCTCTTCCTCACCGGCATCTTCGGCGGGCACTTCGTCCGGCTTTTCGGGCTCTTCCGTTTCTTTCTCTTCTTCGGCGGCATCCGGATAGAGGGCGGCGCGGACGTCGGCGAGGGTGATCCGCATCAGCTCCTCGCGGGTGATCGTCTCCATCTCCGCGATCCGGTTCGCCTGCTCGGTGAGGATCTTCTCGAACGTGTTGCGGACGCCGCGGGCATTGCCGAACTCCCCGGCTTCCTCTGCCGCGGCGGCAAAGTAGTCCGAGACCTCCTTCTCCGCATCCTCGTCGAGGACGTAGCACGCCTTCTTGCAGTTGAGGCGGAAGATGCCGCTCATCTCCTCGGCCGTGTAGTCGGCGAAGTTCACGTATTTGTTGAAGCGCGAGCGCAGACCGGGGTTCGAGTCCACGAATTCCTCCATGAGCTCGATGTACCCGGCGACGATCACGACGAGGTCGTCGCGGTGATCCTCCATCGCCTTGAGGAGGGTGTCGACCGCCTCGTAGCCGAAGTCGTTCTCGGTCCGGTTCGTGAGGGCGTACGCCTCGTCGATGAAGAGGACCGAGCCGTAGGCGCTTTCGCAGACCTTCGCGGTCTTGATCGCCGTCTGCCCGATGTACCCCGCCACGAGCCCGGAGCGGTCGACCTCGATGAGCTTGCCCTTCGAGAGCAGGCCGAGGGAGTGATAGACGCGGGCCATGAAGCGGGCGATCATCGTCTTGCCGGTGCCGGGGTTGCCGGAGAACACCATGTGCAGGGACATGTCGGCCGTCGGAAGGTCGTGGTCGCGGCGGAGCTTGTACACCGTCGCCATGTTGATGAGGTTCTTCACCTCGCGCTTGACCTCGGTGAGTCCGATGTAGGAGTCGAGCTCGGCCTTGAGATCGTCCATCGATTCGACGGGCGGGATGTCCTCGTCGGTCTCCGCGGGCTTGCCGCCGTCACCGCCGTCCGAGGCCTTGATGAGATCCTCGTCGGTCTTGTTCGCGTCGGAAGCGCCGCCCGAGACCGGATTCACGGGGGGCGTGCCGGGGACATGGGGCTGGACCGGGGTCTTCGGGGTCCCGTCCGTTTTCTTTTTGTCCGCATCGCGCCGCGGTCCCCAGATGTCGTCGGAGAGGCGGCGGATGTTGTTCTCCGTCATCTGCCGGATGAGATCCAGCTGCATGGAGATGATTTCGTCCTTCTTGTCGGCCATTTATTTCACCACGCCCTTTTTCAGAATCACGTTCGCGTAGATCGCGCGCTCGCCCGTCACGACGACGCAGTACGCCTTCTTGGCGCGCTCATAGAACGCGAAGCGCTCGAGGAAGACGGGCTCCTTGTCCGTGTGCTCGGCGACGATCGCGCGGTATTCGTCCCAGATCGGGATCTCGAGGTCGCGGTCGGATTCGGTCTTGTCCATCAGGTAGACGTTGTTGTCGTAGGAATCGAGCGGGAAGAGCGGGAGGACGGCGCGGAGCAGATCCGGTACGCCGACGGGATCCGCGCGCAGCACGATGCGTCCGATGGATTCGCCCGGGAAGTTGCCGTCGGAGAAGACGATCTCGTCGCCGTGGCCCATTTTGTCCAGGATGCGGAGCAGATCGGGGGAAATGATGGGAGAAATGCCTTTTAACATGACGATACCTCGCTGTATGAAGTGGGATGCTTTATTGTAGCACATTTTCCGCCCGAAAACAAGGGATTCCGGGAGGAAAGTGCGCGAATAACCCGGCTCCCCGGTGGGAATCCTCTGAAAAACGAATCCCATCCGGAGGAGGATCCATGACAGAGAAACCAGAACCCAGAAAATCGTCCGAAAAGGCCGCCCCGCTCGCCGGAGATGTCCTCGAAAACGGCAGCGTCATCACCGCGGCGGGAGGCGACCTCGTCCATTGCCTCACCATCATCGGCCAGATCGAGGGGCACTATCTCCTCGGCGAGGGCCAGAAGGCCACCAAATACGAGCACATCATCCCCCTGCTCGTCTCCATCGAGGAAAGCGAGGAGATCGACGGGATGCTCATGGTCCTCAACACCATGGGCGGGGACGTGGAGGCCGGGCTCGCCATCGCCGAAATGGTCGCGAGCATGACCAAGCCGACGGTGTCCCTCGTCCTCGGCGGCGGACATTCCATCGGGGTGCCGCTGGCCGTCTCCGCGCGCCGGTCCTTCATCGTGCCGTCCGCGACCATGACGATCCACCCCGTGCGCATCAGCGGGACGGTCGTCGGCGTACCGCAGACCTATTACTATTTCGACCGGATGCAGGAGCGGATCATCGACTTCATCTGCCGCCACTCGGACGCGGGGGAGGACAAGATCCGCGAGCTTCTGATGCGCACCGACCAGATCGCGACGGACGTGGGGTCCATCCTCGACGGCGCGGAGGCGGTCTCGATCGGGCTGATCGACGAGGTCGGGGGGCTCCGAGAGGCGCTCGCGGCGCTGCGGGAGGAGATCGCCGAGCAGCGCAGGAAGCCGAAGCCCGGCGGGGAGATGATGCTCGAGCTGCCGGAATGAACAAACGGTCGTGCGGCTGTACATGAGAGACAGCTTCACGGCCGTTTTTCTGTTGGAATCCGCGGATTTCCCGCCGCGGCGGTTTCTGTTTTACATACCTCTGGATTTCCGACGGGATCTGTGGTACAATACAACATGAAAAAACAGGTAAGAATTTTCAAAAAAGAGCGAACTTTTCTGCCATGCCGTTCGTTATAGAGGGTGAGAACAGCAAAAGGAGGCGGACCATGTTGATTTTGGCCATGCTCGCGGAGCTTGACGCAAAAGAGCGCGATCTGGTGCTCGAGCTCTGGGAGCGGTACGGGGAGATGATGTACGCGGTCGCGCTCGATGTGCTCGGAAACCGGGAAGACGCGGAGGACGCGGTCGGGGAGACGGTCGAGCGCATCATGTCCCACCTTGAAAAATTCAAAGACCGGGACGACGATTCGGTGAAAAATCAGATCGTGATCTACATCCGGGCCATCGCGCGCAACACGGCCATCGACGCGTACCGCCGGAGAAAGCGCGTGAGCGGTCACGAGATCCTGATGCCCGAGGACGCGCCCGACCCGGAGGATGATGCGCCTCTACCGGAGGAGATCCTCATGACGCGCGAGCTTCGGGAAACGGTGCAGAACGCGCTGGCCCTTCTTCCCCGGATGACGAAGGACGCGGTGACGCTCTTTTATCTCGAAGATTACAGCACGACGAGATCGCCGAGATCCTCGGGATCCCAGTGAGTCAGGTCAAGGGCAGGCTGTTCCGCGCGAGGAAGAAGCTCAGGGAACTCTTGGGAGGTGTACGAGGATGAATAGGACGGAAACCGAACTGTTGAGAGCCGCCGCCGTGCGGTTCAGAGAAGAAAACCTGACCGAGAGCGGGAAAAAGGCGCCGGTCCCCGCGTCGCTCGACAGGCGCGTGCGTCGGCTGATCCGGCGGGAACGGGAAGGAAAGAGCATTTCGATCAAAACGCTGACCCTCCTCGCGGCGGCATTGCTTACGGTCGGCGTGGTTGTCCTCGGACTGCCCATGCTCCGCGAGGCCGCCGTGAAGGTTCCCGTCACAGAGCAGGCGGGACCCGCGGAAACCGACCATGTTCCGGCAGTGAATACGGACCCGGCGGAAACGGACGATGTGCCGAAAAATGAACCGCAGTCCGGGATCGGAGAACCTGCCGCCCCGACCCAAGATCCCGTGCCGACGCCGGAAGAGGTCTCCGGACTTTTGAGCGGCGTGAACGAGGCGATCACGGACGCGATGGGCGGCGGGGACATGACGTTTTCCAGACAATGGCTGGACTATACCTATAACATTGCCTATCTCGAAAAACTCTACGGGGGAGAACCGTTCTTCGTCGATTCCGAAGCGGTCTCGGCATGGGGGGCGGAGTACGCGTCCCGGTCCATCGCGGAGCAGAACAGGATGCCGACGCTGTATCAGGCGGTGCACGAGCTCGGCATCCCGGAGGAGGATTTCTCCGCATTGAACCGCTGGCGCGCCCAGAACGGCGGAGACGAAATGATTCTGAAGGAGCAGGAAATCCATGCCCTGTATCTGCCGGAGGACGAAGCGAGACACGAGCTGAAAAGCCCGATCGCGCTCGAATATGACGGCACGGTGTACGCATGGCGCGATCTGGTGATGATGCAGAGAGAGGGAACCCTCGAAACCGTGATTCCGGCAGATACGCTGGCACAGCACATTCGCTGGGTCGCGGAGTGGTGCAGCATGACCGGCATCGTTTCGGAAAACGTCATGCGGCGGTATCTCGAACAGATCCCGTGAGCCGTCCGGGAGCGGCCCGTCCTCATCCATTCTGAATTCTTCATTCTGAATTCTGAATTCTGAATTCATCCCCTTCGCTTTCTCTGTTCGTTTTGCTTCTCCTCCCCGCATTCCCTCTTGCATTCTCCCGCCTCCTGTGCTACAATACCATCAAACCCATCTCTGAGGAGGACTGCTTATGTTTGCTTTTGAGCGCGTTCCCATGAAGTGCGCGTCGCTCGGGACGCCGAACGCCATCCCCGACATCCGGGGGCTCGCCGGGGGGAATCCCGCGCCCGCCCTCGTGGATCCGGGAATGCCGCCGGAAGAGGGCGCGTGGGTCCATCAGGGCCACGTCCACACGATGCTCCCCTATACCATGCTCGACGGCTATGACCGGGATCCCGTCGACGGTGCCCTCCGCATGGCGGTGCTCGAGAACGAACACCTCCGCGCGGAATTCGCCGTCGATCTGGGCGGCCGCCTCTGGTCGCTCTATTCCAAGGACGAGGGCCGCGAGCTCCTCTTTCGCAACAACGTCTTCCAGCCCGCCAACCTCGCCCTCCGCAACGCGTGGTTCTCCGGCGGCGTGGAGTGGAACGTCGGGATCATCGGGCACCACGCGCACACCTGCTCCCCGCTCTTCGCCGCGCACTACCCGAACGAGGCGGGCGGCGAGACGCTGATGATGTGGGAATACGAGCGCAAGCGCGGTCTCGTCTTTGTCGTGCGGGCGACGCTGGCCGGCGACGTGCTCCTCGTCCGCGTGACGGTGGAGAATCCCCACGACCGGTCGACCTACGTCTACTGGTGGTCGAACATGGCCGCCGAGCAGCATGAGGACACCCGCATCCTCGTCCCGGCGGAAAAATACTATACCTACGGCCGCAATGAAGCAGGACGCGCGACGGCGCACCGCACCCCCGTCCCCGATTACGGCTACTGGCCCGCGAAGCATTCCTATGCCTACGACTACTTCTTCCAGATCCCCGAGGAGAGGCCGAAGTTCGAGGGCGCGGTCCGGGGCGACGGGCGGGGCTTCGTGCAGTTCTCGACCGACAACCTCATCGGGCGCAAGCTCTTCGTGTGGGGGACCGAATCGCAGGGCGGCCGGACGTGGAACCGCTGGCTCTCGCACGACGACCGGTACTACGCGGAGACGCAGGCGGGGCTTCTGCATTCCCAGATGGAGCAGCGGCCGATGGCGGGGCGGACGAAGGTCGAGTGGACCGAGGGGTATGCCGCGCTCACGGGCGAGCCGACGCTTTTCGGGAACGCCGACAACCGCATCTCCTCGGCATATACCGAGAACATTTTGACGCTCGCGGGCCGCTTCGGCCTCGTGAACCACGCGGACGCCTATTTCGCCATGACCGCGGAGCCGGAGATCGTTTCCTGCGGCAGCGGATGGGGCGCGCTCACGGAGCTCTATACGGGAGAGCGGCTCTCCTCCCTCGTCCCGTTCCCCGCGGAGAGCATCGCGGCGGATTCCCCGGAGCACGATTTCCTCGCGCTGTACGAGACGGGGGTGCTGCCGGAGAAATCGCCGGTCCTCGCGGAGGATTACGCCATCGATTACGCGGGCGGCGCGGCGGGGGGCGCGATCCTCGCACGTCTCGAAGCGATCCCCGGGAAGTCGTGGTACGCCTGGCTCGAGATCGGGTGCCTCTATTACGAGGCGAAATCCTTCAACGCGGCGGAGGCAGCCTTCCGAAAATCCCTCGCGGTGAGGGAAAACGCGCTCGCCCTGACGGCCATGGCCAAGCTCATGGCGGCGAGAGGGAGGGGCGCGGAGGGGGTCGCCCTGATGAAGCGCGCGCTGGCGGTCGGCGGCGAATACGTGCGGCTCGTCATCGACGCGGCGGCGTATCTGCGCGCGCACGGAACGCCCGAGGACGCGGACGAAGCGATCCGGGCGGGCGTCGCGGCGCATCCCGGCTACCTCGATAACGGGCGGATCGCGCTGCTCTACATCCAGAACCTGGTGAAGCAGGGACGCCTCGACGAAGCGGAGGTGCTGCTATTGAAGGTCCCGGAGGTCGCGGACATGCGCGAGGGCGAGGTCTCGACGTCGGCCGTGTGGATCGAGCTCTACCGCGAGAAGATCGCGCGCGAGGAGGGCCGGCCCGTGAAGGAGATCCCCGCCGACGAGGTCCTCCGCCGCCATCCCGTCCCCGCGGAGATCGACTTCCGCATGAGCGGGTACGAGGTGCATTGAAGCCGGAGACGGCGTCGCGGAAGTCCCCGATCCCCCAAAAAACCGAAAACCGCAGACAGGATCGTTCGGACCGTGCCTGCGGCTTTTCCTTTTCAGGGACCGGCCCGCTCACCCCCGTTACCGGCAGGCGATGTAGACGTCCATGCTCTCGCCGTCTGTTTCAAAGCAGGGGATGACTCCGTTTTCCACCGGCGCCAGTCCGTTCGTCCTCATATAATCCTGCAGGGTGCGATAGGCTCCCGGGATCGTCACAAAGGGATTGTCAAACGGTCTGTCAATGTGGATCGCGGCATATTTGTGCGCGGGCTGTTCCCGGATTTCGTACCCTTCGGGATTCACACCCTCCGGAAGCACCAGCGCCGCCGTATATCCGTGCATGTTGAACACGTTCACCTGCTCCTGCGACAGATTCGGGAAATCCCAGCCGATGACGCGCGGATTCGCGATCCCGTTCTCTGCTGCGCATCTGACCATCCTGCCGATGGCATCCGCCTCCGGGTCGCGGCTGATCACGATATACTGCACATAACGGAATCCTTCGACCACCTCCGTGCGGAGACGGGAATAGGCGTCGCTTCGTTTGTCCATCTCTTCCCGGAAGAGATTGTCCAGGGTGCAGTGAAAGATTTTGCAGATCTCAAGCGCATTGTCCATTTCCGGATTCGCCGCGTCCAGCTCCCATTTAGAGATTGTCTGGCGGCTTACGCCCAGCTTCTCTGCCAGCGCTTCCTGCGTCATGTTCGCGCTCAGCTGCCTGAAATACTGTAGATTTTTGCCGAAGCTCATGTTTTTCCTCCTTTTGTTCCGTATCGGTTTCCTCGATCGTTCTCTGCGCCGCGCCGCAAGGATAGCTTAACACAGAACGGGCGGCTTTTCCACCAACTCACGGGCGCTGTTTCAAAAAATCCCGCAGCTTCAGGTTGCACCGCTTCTGCCGCGCCGCGTCTCGGGCGTTTCCCATGAACCGGTGAGCCCGGTGAACGCACAGCCGACGGCAGCACAAACGGCGTGACCGAAATCACGCCGTGAGCGAAAAGCATATCAAGTTCACCGGTCTGAACCGGATCCGGTGCCGCTGGTCCCCTTTTCCGGGGCTTTTCTCCCCCCGGCTCAGTTCCCGTTTTCGAGATTCTCGAGGAACGCGTTGGCCGCCTTCTCCAGCGACTTCATCGCCACCTTCGTGTTCTTCGCGTACGTGGAGGCGAAGTCCGTGGAGTGGCTCTGCAGCGGCGTGGAGAAGCAGGTGCCGAGCAGGAAGCCGCCGAGCGTGCCGTTGAACGCGACCGGGAACGGGCTCGAGATGGAGTCGTGGATGAGGTCGATCAAGCGCGCGTCGTCCTGACCGTTGGAATACTTGACCTTCAGACCTTCTTCATAGTACTTCGGGATGACCATCTTGCCGGTTTCGCGGCAGAAGACCTCGAGGCAGGTGGTGCAGAAGTCCATGCTGGACGGCGGCAGGGTCATCGGGATCGCGCCGACCTCGCTCGTGTCGTGCAGGGAGGAGACGTAATTCTGCTGATCCTCGTCGAGCTTCGGGTAGGGCAGGATGCCGATCGTGAATTCGATATCGCGCATCTTGGTGAGGTCGCCGATGCGGTTGTAGCCGATGATGAGGCTCTTGCCCGCGCCGAACACGATGCGCAGACCCGCGTCGGAGTAGTCCGCGAGGGTCGTCAGCGCGCCGTCCGCGTAGAACAGCTCGTTCAGCTTTTCGAGGATCTTCACGGAGCGCTCGTTGTTGAAGCAGTATTCGACGCCCTCGTCGGTGCGCTCGATGAACTGGATGTCGGTGCCGATGAGGAACGGGATCATGGAGCCCCACATGCCGATGCACGTGAAGCCGAAGAGGTCGCCTTCCTTCATCTGGCCGTCGCCGTCCGAGTCCTGCTTGACGGTGTTGATGACGTCGATCATGGAGTCAAAGGTCCACTTGCCGTCGAAGACCATGTTCTGCAGGTAGTTCGGATCGTCGTAGTAGTCGTTGATGAGGTTCTTGTTGGAATACAGCGCGTGGGCGGACTGGAGCGCGTCGGTGAAGTAGTCGCCGATGAGGATGTACATGCCGCCCTCGATGAACTGGCAGTCCCGCATCGCGTCGCCGTACCAGTAGGTCTTGCTCAGGTCGAGGATCTTGTTCGAATAAACGTTGTGGATGAAGCCGTCGCGCGCAAGGCTGCCGAACGCCATGATGTCGTTTGCCATGACGTCCCATTCGTCCGCGCCTGCCATGATCTGCTTCTTGATGGTGGCTTCGTGGTTGCTGTAGGTGAGGTTGGCTTCGATGAAGGACAGCGTGATGTTGAGCAGCTCGCAGACCTTGGAGTTGCGCTCGAAGACGGCGTCGTTGACCGCTTCGCCGTTGAGCTCCCCGGAGCCCTGGATGAAGGCGTTGCCGTTGGTCGCGTCATAGTCGTCGACGGACGTGTAGACGCGGAATTCCCGGCCGCCGAAATCCGTATCGGCGAAGGGATCGATGAATTCGGTCTCGGTTTCCTCGGGCGTGACCGCATCGACGGTGCCGTCCGACGGGGTGCTCTGCGTGCCCGGATCCGCGTTTTCCTTGCTTTCGGAGCAGCCCGCGAGGACGGAGAGGCTGCCGAAGCAGAGGAGGACGGCCAGCAGAAGGCTGATGGTTTTTCTCATGATGGAACTCCTCTTGAAGCATACCGCGATCTGTGCGCGGATAATTTATGAACCGGCGTTTAAAAATACCGATGGTTCATTATAGCATAAAAAGGCGGAATTGTCAATCGGAATTTGGGGAGAATAGACAGAAAATCGATCGGATGAGAGGCGTTGACGATGTGAATTCAGAATTCATAATTCAGAATTCAGAATTCAGAAGGGAGGAAGAAACCGCAGGGGGTTTCAAATGATAGAACGGCGGTGCAGCTGTACCTCGCATACCGCTTCCCGAGCGGTTGTTTTTTGAAAACCGGAGGTTTCCCGCCTCAACTATTCACCTCTCCCTTCTTGATTTTCCCCCGCCCGTGTGCTATAATATCATAATCGAATCTCCCGCCGCGGCGCGTGTCCGGCATGGCGGGACGAAAGGCGGCGCACCGTCGTGAACCATCCTTCCAAAAACCGCCCCGAAAGCAGTCTGCTCGACCTCATCGACGAGGCGATGCCCACGCTCTCGAAGGGTCAGAAGCGCATCGCGCGCTATATATCGGAACACTACGCCCAGGCGGCCTACATGACGGCTGCTGCGCTCGGCGCGGAGGTCGGCGTCTCGGAATCCACCGTCGTGCGGTTCTCCGGCGAGCTCGGCTATTCCGGCTATCCGGAGCTGCAGGCCCAGATGCGCGAGACCGTCCGCGTCTCCCTCACGTCGGTGGAGCGCATCCACGCCGCGAACCACCGCATGGAGGAGGGCGAGGTCCTCGACCGCATCCTCTCCCACGACGCGGAGCGGATCAAGGCGACCCTCGAGGAGATCGACCGCGACGCGTTCCGCCGGGCCGTCGACATGATCCTCGGCGCGAAGAACATCTATATCCTCGGGATGCGCTCGTCCGCGGTGCTCGCCGAGTTCATGAATTACTATTTCGAGCTCCTCTTCGACAACGTGCGCCTGATCCATCCGGCGGGCGGAAGCGAGATCTTCGAGCACCTCATGAAGATGCACGGGGACGACGTGTTCATCGCGATCTCCTTCCCGCGCTACACCACGGGCATCGTCAACGCCACGGAATACGCCTCGAAGCTGGGCGCGGGCGTCATCGCCGTCACGGATTCGGCCTCCTCGCCCATCGCGGCGCACGCGGACGTCACCCTGATCGCCAAGAGCGACATGGCGTCCTTCGTCGATTCCCTCGTCGCGCCCCTGTCCCTCATCAACGCGCTCATCGCCTACATCGGCAAAAAGAAACACGAGGAGGTGACCGATACCCTCGAGCGGCTCGAAGCGGTCTGGAAGGAGTATCAGGTCTACACCAAATAAATGCCAAACGTATTGATCGTCGGGGCGGGTCCCGCCGGAATGCTCGCCGCCGTCACCGCTGCTGAATCCGGCGCGGACGTCACCGTCCTCGAGCGCAACCCGTTCGCGGGGAAGAAGCTGCGGATCACCGGCAAGGGGCGGTGCAACGTCACGAACAACTGCTCCGCGCGCGAGGTGATCGAGGCGACGACGAACAACCCGAAATTCCTCTTCGGCGCGGTGAACCGGTTCGGCCCCTCGGACGTCATCGCCTTCTTCGAGAACGCGGGCGTGCCGCTCAAGACCGAACGGGGCCGGCGCGTCTTCCCGGTTTCGGACAAGGCGTCCGACGTGCGCGACGCGCTGGTGGAGCGGATGCGGGAGGCAGGCGTCAGGGTGCGCTATGGCACCCGCGTGACTGCCGTCGAGGAATCCCCGGAGGGCGGCTGGATCGTTCATGCCTCCGTCGGCGGGGAGCGGAAGAAGCTCTGCGGGGACCGCGTGATTCTTGCGACGGGCGGCGTCTCCTATCCCGCGACGGGCTCGACGGGGGACGGCCACCGGATGCTCACGAAGCTCGGCGTGCGGGTGACGGAGCTGAAGCCCTCGCTCGTGCCGATCGTCACGAAGGAGGATTTCTCCCCGCTCTCCGGGCTGACGCTGAAGAACGTCCGGCTGACGGCCATGCACGCCGCGGATATGGTATATTCGGAGATGGGCGAGATGATGTTCGCGCATTTCGGCGTGACGGGTCCGCTCGTGCTCTCGGCGTCGGCGAACATGCAGCGTCACGCGCCGGAGGACTACCGGCTCTCGGTCGATCTCAAGCCCGCGCTCTCGCCGGAGGAGCTGGACCGTAGGTTGGCGTCGGATTTTGCGAAATACGCGGCGCGGGATCTCATCAACGCGTCGGCGGATCTGATGCCGAAGTCCCTCATCCCGTTCGTGCTGGTCCAGGCGGGCGTCGATCCGCGCGAAAAGGCCGGGTCGCTGACGCGGGAGGAACGCGCGGCGATCGGAGGCGCCCTGTCCGGGTTCCGCATCACGCCCGTGGATTTCCGCCCCATCGACGAGGCGATCATCACGAGCGGCGGCGCGGACGTGCGGGAGATCGACCCGCGCACGATGGAGGTGAAGGCGCATCCCGGCCTGTACGTCGCCGGGGAGCTGCTCGACGTCAGCGCCTACACCGGCGGATTCAATCTGCAGATCGCGTTTTCGACGGGGTACGCCGCGGGGCTGGCATCGGCGCAGGATCCGCTGGGGTCAGAAAAACGAACAGCGAAAAGCGAATAACGGAGAATTCAGAATTAAGAATTCAGAATTCAGAATTGAGGTAGAAACCGCAAGCGGTTTCAGATTAAAAAACAAGCCGAACACGAACCGCTGCACCCTTTGCCTCGACGGAGTCGAAAGGACTAACACGCAAAAACTGCATCTTCGGCGTTGAGCGAGCTATAAACGAAACAGAGCCACTCAACATGGTGAAGGCCCTGTTAATCCAACGTGCGAAAGGCGAGATGGAACTTGTTCCATCCGCCGTGGGACCAGACGAAATGGAGCAACGGT
>JAFPWV010000126.1 GCA_017412675.1 Clostridia bacterium | reverse complement strand
TACTTCGACGTGATCCTGAAGAACAAGTACCGCCGCGATTCCTCCGACGCCGCCTCCCAGGTGATCGATCTCATCCACGATTCCCTGACGACCGATTTCGCCTACATCTACAACTACGGCATGTCAAACATGATGCTCTCCCTGCGCGATCTCATCGGCGTCGCAAAGAGCACGGATTTCGCCTCCTCCTACAAGAAGAGTGAAAAGATGTACACGAAGGTCTTCGCAAAGCTCCTCGATTCCATCCGCGAAGGCGAATAAAGGGCTGAAAACATGGGAAGAAAGACCCAGATCAAGTGCAACGGGGACGCCGCCCGCTTCGAGGAGATCGCCGGCTTCGTCTACGAGAGATTCGGGAACTCCGTGCATTACATCGCGGACGTCGCCGGCGGACAGGGGATGCTCTCCCGGATCCTGAACAAGAAATACAACTACGAGGCCGAGGTGATCGATCCCCGGCATTACCAGGTCGTCGGCGTGAAAAACCGCGAATGCGAATACCACAGTGATATGGCCGGGTTTTACGACCTGATCATCGGCCTGCATCCGGACGAGGCGACCCGCGATGTCGTGGAATCCGCGATGACGCGCCCCGTGCTGGTGGTCCCCTGCTGCAATTTCTGGGACAGGAGCCGCAAGCTCGGGACGAAAGAGATGGTCGAGGAGATCTCGAAATGGCTCGAAGAACACGGCATCCGCTACGAAGTCGTGACCTTTGGCTTCAAGGGACCGAAGAACATCGGGATCCTGACCTATCGCTGAGCGAACGGGCATCGGAATACAAGGATCCGGTATGCAGAAGGACCGGGAGCATTCCGGCGGCCTGACTGTACCATGAAAGGCGGCAGTATGAATCTGATCGAAACCATGACCTCCTCCGAGCGGATCTTCGACGGCAAGGTGGTCCACCTCTACCGCGATACCGTGGAGCTTCCGGACGGCACATCCGCGATCCGGGAGATTGTAAAGCACATCGGCGCGGTCTGCGTCGTTCCTCTCACGGATGACGGCGACGTGATCCTCGAGCGACAGTACCGCTACGCCGTCGGACAGATCCTGACGGAGATCCCCGCCGGGAAGCTCGATGATCCCGAGGAAGACTGGGCGGAGGCGGCCCTGCGCGAGCTGCGGGAGGAGACCGGCGCGATCCCGCGGGAACTCATCGATCTCGGGGACTTCTACGGCTCCCCCGCCATCATGGGCGAGCGCATCCGGATGTTCCTCGCGCGCGGGCTGACGTTCACGGAGCGGCATCTCGACGAGGACGAATTCCTCGACGTGATCCGGATGCCCCTCTCCGACGCGGTGCGGTCCGTCATGAACGGCGAGATTCCCGACGGCAAGACGCAATGTGCCATCCTCCGCGCCGCCCGGATGCTGGAAGACGAAAAAAACACGAACGCCGGGAAATCCTGACGGAGGAGCTGCGATGGGACTCATACGGGCAATGATGGAAACGCATCGGGCCGATCGTCTCTCACGGGAGGAGCTGGCCCAGCTGCAAGAACAGAGACTCGAGGCACTCGTCCGGTATGCGCGGGCACACAGTTCGTTCTATCGGGATCTGTACGCGAATCTGCCGGACGATGCCGCGCTCGGCGATCTGCCCGCGGTCACGAAGCCGCAGGTCATGGCGGAATTCGACCGCGTCGTGACGGATTGCCGCGTGACGATGGAGCGCATCGAGGCCTTCACCGCGGATCCCGACCGGATCGGCCGCAAGATCGACGGGCGGTATCTGGTGTTCCGGACCTCCGGCTCCACGGGCAATCCGGCCGTCGTGCTGTACGATGCCGCCATGATCGGCGTTTCATCGGCGGTCGCCGCGCTCCGGACCTTCGCCAGGCGGGAGGATCTGAAAGCCTTCCTGCGCCACGGCAAAAAGACGGCCGGAGTTTTCGCCGACCACGGCTTTTACCTCGCCTGCGGGATGTCCCGCTATCTGCAGCGCAAAATGCCCTGGAAACGGACGAAGATCACCGTGGACGTCAACGCGCCTGAGGAAGAGATCGTCCGGCAGCTCAATGAATTCAGCCCTGCGATGCTCAGCGGCTATCCGTCGAATCTCGCGCTTCTCGCAGACGATGACGGGCTGACGATCCGCCCCGACGTCGTGATCACCGGCGGAGAGCTGCTGACGGACGCGGTGCGGCAGAAGCTCGCGGGAAAATTCGGGTGCACCATACAGACGCATTATTCCTGTACGGAGGGCGGGGAGATCGCGTGTGAATGCGCCGAAGGGCATCTGCACATCAACGAGGACTGGGTGATCCTTGAACCGGTGGATGCCTCCGGCCGCCCGGTGGAATGCGGCGTGCAGTCCGACAAGGTGCTGCTCACCAACCTCGCAAACCGCATCCAGCCGTTCATCCGCTACGAGCTGACCGACCGGATCATCGTACATGACGAACCGTGCGCCTGCGGCAGGAACACCCGCTGGCTCGAGATCGAAGGGCGGACGGACGACACGATCACGCTCCCGAACGGAGCCAAAATCGCGCCGATGTCTCTCTACAAGATCCTCGAAGAGGTCCAATCGATCCGCCGCTTCCAGCTGGTTCAGGTCTCACCGGACCGGTTTATGCTCCGCCTCATCAGCGATTGCCGGGAGGAAGCCTTTGCGGAAGCGAAGCAGGCGCTCGCGGCATTCTTCGCGGGAAAAGGGTTCCGAGAGGCGGTCATCACGCTGTCCGACGACGCGCCGGAGGCCGATCCCGTCAGCGGGAAGTTCAAGCACGTTGTCCGCCTTGCGTGATGCCATGCTCAACCAGGGAAAAGAGATCGGTCGGGAGAGAAGCAAGCGGCATTCGCACAGCATTCGAGGATATGGAAGAGCATCCGCATCCGTGCGCAGGATGAGAAAAACGACCGGGTGAGGGGAGGGGACGGCATGGAAGGAAACATCGCGGATATCCGCTGTCCGCATTGCGGTGCGCCGGCGAGATACGATATCGTCGGTGGGCGGTATCTCTGTGAATACTGCGGCAGTCAGGCGGGCATCGGGGACGTGCAGGCGCACCGGCTGGGCTTTCGGAGCCTTCAGCAGGAGCGGATCCGGAAGAGTGCCGGAAAATACCGGCTCGAGGAAGCGCATTGCACCGGCTGCGGCGCGTCCCTCGTCTTCGGGGAAGGCGAAGCCGTCACGAACTGCGCCTTCTGCGGGCGCGCGCTGGTGCGGAAGGAATATGTCACCTCCGAGGAAATGCCGGAGCTGATCATCCCGTTCCGGATCACGGCGGAAGAGGCCAAGGCCTGCCTTCGGGAGTGGTGCGCCAAGAACGCGAAAAAGGCCGAGGCCCGGCATCTCCGGGACCGGATCGACGGGCTCTGTGGCTTCTACCTGCCCTACGAGCTCGTCCGCGGACCGGTCAGCTGTCAGGTCAGCCGCATGGACGCCGGCCGGAACTATCATTGCGGGGGATTCGTCGACAACATTTTCGTCAACTGCTCCCGCCAGCTCGACAATCTCCTCCTCGACGCCATGGAGCCGTTCGAGCTCGAGGAACTCAGAGAATTCGACTTCGCCTTCACGGCGGGCCAGCGGATCAAGGTCAAGGACGTCGATGGGAAAGAGCTCGAGAAGCGTGTCGCGGAAGAGGTCTCGAACGACTATGCGCCCGTCGTGAAAAAGACGCTCGAAACCGACGCCGTCAGCGTGTCGACCGATCCGTCCGGCGTGCTGCGGATGCCGGTGCTGCTGCCGGTGTATTACCTCTCCGCGGGGGACACCGTCGCAGCGGTCAACGGACAGACCGGCAAGGTCAGCGTCCGCGCAGAGAAGCCCTCGCACCACGTCTTCATCCCGTGGTGGGCGAAGGCGATCCTCTCGACGATCCTGATCACCGGCGCTGCGTTCGGCGCGTTCCTGCTCGGCGGCCTCGCGGCGGATGAAAGCCTGATGATCGCGGGCATGCTCGGGCTCGTCCTCCTCATCGTGACCCTCGCGGCGTTCAGCGATACCGTCCGCAACGCATTCCTGGTGGAGACGGGGCGAAAGATCTTCACCTCCTCCGGAAATCCGCTGCGGCGCGTGGACGGGCGTCTGATCCGGGATGCGGAGCCGATCCGGAAGAACGTGACCCCGCCCGTCTTTCTCGAAACCATCGACGGCGTTTCCCGGCCGGTCAAGCTGGTGTTCTCCTCGCCCCTCATCACGCTGAAAACGATCATCCTCGCCGTCGTCGCCCTTTTTCTGCCGGTGATCATCGCGCTTTTCCTCAACGGGTTCGATTTCGAGCGGCTGACCCTCGGCGGTTCGGCGGTCTGGTTCTGCATCATGGTCCCGGTCGTGCCGATCTACATTTTGAAATTCGCCGTCATCGAGCGGTACGAGAGGCCGTGGATCTATCTGATCGGGGATGACGGACGGGCGGTGCGGTACCGGAAGAAGAGCGAGATCAAGATCACGAAAGACACCGTTCTCACGGTTCTGAAGATCCTGTTCGTCCCGCCGGTCTCCCTCGCCGTGTGGTTCGGCATCGCAGCGTTCTGCGTGATGTGCTATCTCACCGCGTTCGGTTTTGATTGACGGGGAGGCGTCTGAAAATGAAGAAAAAGAAAAGACTCGTATGGAATTCGCCCGTCGTGCTGTGCTTTGCCGCGGTCTGCTTCGTCGTCATGGTCCTGAACCTGTTGACCGGGGGACTGACCAACCGGCTCCTCTTCACGACCTACCGCGCGCCGCTGTCCTCTCCGCTGACCTGGATCCGGTTCTTCACCCATGTGTTCGGGCATTCGGGATGGACGCATCTCATCGGGAACATGTCCTATCTTTTGCTGCTCGGCCCGATGCTCGAAGAAAAATACGGTTCGAGGCGGATCCTCGGTACGATGGCCGTCACCGCGGTCATCACGGGCGCCGTGAATTTCCTCCTGGTCCCGGACACCGCTCTGTGCGGTGCGAGCGGGATCGTCTTCGCGTTCATCCTGCTCACGTCCTTCACGAGCTTCCGGGAGGGAGAGATCCCCGTCACCGTGATCCTCGTCGCGCTGATCTTCATCGGGCAGCAGGTCTATGAAGGCCTCTTCGTGCGGGACAACGTCTCGAACCTCACCCACATCCTCGGCGGGGTCATCGGCGCGGTGATCGGATACCGGCTCAACCGGAGACTGCGCTGAGGAAAACAATCATAGAAAAGGTGGTGACATCATGCTGAAGGCTTCCGTCTGGTCGAGTTATTTTGTCGAAATGTCCCCGGAGGACATGGTCAGGGAATTCCTTGACGCGGGATTTGATGCTACGGAGTTCTCGGACGAGCACGGGTTCATGCTCCTCGGGCGCGGGGACCCGGAAAAAGAAGGCGCAAAGCTGAAAAAATACGCGGACGGCCTGGGCTTCTCCTTCCCGCAGGGGCATCTGCTGCTGCGCGCGGATCTCTGCGCCGATGACGCGACGGAGATTCTGAAGCCGTGGCTCGATTTGTTCATGGCGCTCGGGATCAAGTCCGGTGTGCTCCATGCGGCCGGGGGCGACGATCTTTCCCCGGAGGCACGGTTCGAGCGGCGCGCCCGCACCCTCACAGAGCTCGCAGCGTACGTCCGGGGCAGTGATTTCACGATCTGTCTCGAAAACCTGCGCGGCGCGACGCGGCCCGAGACGGCGGAGGATCTGAACGCGCTGATCGACGCGGCGGGCGGGGACGCAAACCTCGGGATCTGCCTTGACACGGGACATCTGCACATCCTGAAAGAGCGCCGTCAGTCCCAGGCGGACTTCATCCGGATCGCGGGGCGGCGGCTCAAAGCCCTGCACATCGCGGACAACGACACCACCGGCGACATGCATCTGATGCCGTATGGACGCGGGACGATCGACTGGCCGGAGGTCATGACCGCTCTCCGCGCCGTCGGATATGACCGTCTCTTCAACCTCGAGATCCCCGGCGAGCGGCGCTGTCCCCTGCCGATTTTGCGGGCAAAGCTCCGGTACTGCCGCGCGCTCTGCGATACCATGCTCGGCTCCGTCGGGTTCTGAGGGTATCCGTCAAAGGCAAGGGAAACTCTTTGCATGGTAAGGTCGAACGGCTGACCGGCCGTATCATCCGCGAGGGGATCCAAAAGCGTTTTTTGTGAAACACGGAGGGACAAAATGAACGACAACATCATCAAAATCAACGAGAACACGTGGAGAATCGAGGACGGAGGCGTGCGGCTCTTCCTTCTTGCCGGGGAGGAAAAAGCGCTGCTGATCGATTCCGGGATGAATATGAACAACGCGCGGGACATAGCGGCAGAACTCACTTCCCTGCCCCTCTCCCTGCTCAACACCCACGCGGACCGGGATCACATCGGCAGCAACGATCAGTTTGAAACCTTCTATATGCACCCGGCAGAGGAAGCCAACTACCGCCGTTCGGGAAAGTCCGGAACCATTCTCCCGGTCGTTGAGGGCGATACGCTTGATCTCGGCAATCGTGAACTGCGCATCATCCATCTGCCGGGACACACGCCCGGGAGTATCGCCGTTCTGGATGTACAAAACCGCGTCCTCATCAGCGGTGATCCGATTCAGGAGCACGGACACATCTTCATGTTCGGCGAGCATCGGAACATGAAGGACTATATCGCAAGCCTCGAACATCTCGAGACCTTCGCCGATCAGTTTGACGAGATCTGGCCGTCGCACGCGGATTGTCCCATCCGTCCCGATGTGATCCGCAGGCTGCATGACGGCGCGGAGAAGATCCTTGCGGGGGAAATCCCGGGCAAGCCGACGGAGATACACGGGCTGCAAATCGTCGTCTACGATCTCGGGTTCTGCGCATTCCTCTGCGGAGATTGAAACAGCAGCACCCAAAGCAAATACAAATCGTTTTTCAGAGGCCGGTTGATCCCGGTCTCGTTTTTCTGATGCCCGGACGGTGAAATTTATTTAGATGAATTTCTAATTACCTCTTGACACAGAGTATTTAGATGAGTATAATAATACCATCAGGAGGTGATCCCATGAACGATTACAATCTCACACAAGAAGACCGGGCGGCTTATCCCCTGACCTACGAGGCGCGGGAAGCGATGGCCGCCATCTCCGAGCGGGCTGCGGCGGAGGCCGAGGAAGCGCTCAAGACGGCGTCGAAGCTCGAAAAACGCGCGCTCTCGATCCGTCTCAACATGGCGAAGCTCACGAAGACCTTTCTCTGCTTCCATTACCACCGCGTGCCCCTGACGGAGCAGTTTGCCGGGAACCGCCGCGTCCTTGAGCGCGAGGGGCTTTTCGACGCCTTTGTCGGGGACCGGGCGGCGTTCGATTCCCTTTCCGACGACGAGCGGGCGGAGTGGATGCAGTTCGCCGAGGCGTCCTTCATGCTCCACCGCGCCTTCATCGACCAGCATCTCGCGCGCCTGGACGCGGCCAAGCGGGACAGCTCCCCGAAGGCGGCCGGGCAGATCTTCGAGAGCCGGATCGTCCTCGGCACGCTGTATGAGATCCTTTGCGCATGGCGGGCATGGCGTGCTGACCGCGGGCTCTTCCCTTTCAACCGATGGACCTACGAGGACGAGCCCTGGGCGGAGCAGGAGGAGGATGCCGGCGATGGCGAATGAGAGCGCGAACAACGCGGCAGTCGCCGTCTTCAAAGCCCTCGGGGACGAGTCGCGGCTGGCGATTCTGCGCATCCTGCTCGCGGAGGAGGAATCCTATGTGGAGCTGCTCGCGAGCCGGCTCGGTCTGACGTCGGCGACGGTGAGCTTTCACCTCAAAAAGCTGGAAGCGGCGGGGCTGGTTTCCTGCCGCCGGACGCAGTTTTACCGGATCTACCGGGTGAACCGCGCGATCTTTTCGGGGACGCTCGAATCGCTGATCGGAAAGACGCCAGCCCCGGACGACGACACGAAGTACCGGGAATCGGTGATCGCGGCGTTTTTCGAGAACGGGCGGCTGAAACAGCTCCCGACCCAGCGCAAGAAGCGCGAGGTGGTGCTCCGGGTGCTCGCCGAGGCGTTCGAGCCGGGACGGACCTACCCGGAATCCGCCGTCGACGAGGCGATCCGCGCGCGGTACGACGACTACTGCACCGTCCGCCGCGAGATGATCGCGTTCGGGATGATGGAGAGGCGGCACAACCCCGCGGGGGGAGAGGATCTGTACGAGGTGAAGGGGGAAATGCAGAATTAAGAATTCAGAATTCAGAATTAAGAATTCAGAATGCAGAATGCGGATGCCGTGCGGCGGATTTCACGCCTCTCCTTTGCACCGCAAATTAAGAAAACCGTTCGATTTCTCCCAGACCGCGCTTCCGGTCAGGACAAGGGCGCAACAATGTGATAGGATATGAGCACAGACCGAGCCGGCTGCTGTCTGAAATACTGGAGGAACCAAGCCCATGGAAAACAGCGAACTCATCACTAAAGCCCTTGCTTATATCCGTGCAGACGCGGCGGACAGCAGCATGACGATCGACGACGTCGCGGAGCACGCGGGCTTTTCAACAGACTACTTCAACCGGATCTTCTTTGAACATACGGGATTCCGTGTCATGGAATATGTCCGGCTCACCCGGCTCAAAAAAGCGGCGCGCCTCCTGCGGGGAAGCGACCGGGACGTGCTCGGCATTTCGCTCGACTGCGGATACGAATCGCCCGAAAGCCTGTGCCGCGCGTTTCGGAAGCAGTACGGCATGTCCCCGTCGGAATACCGGAAGAAGTATGAGAAAACGGAAGCGCGTTACGGCGACTTCTTCAATGACACCGTTGCCGCGCGTCTGACGCATGAATTTCCCTCGTTCCGCTCCGTCGATCCTGAGGATGCCGTCGACTGGATGGTGGAAACGGACCCGCTGAAATACGCGATGGCCGCCGTTGACTGCCATAACAACGGCGGCGCGGCCCTCTGCGGCGGGGAGCTCTCCGACGGTTTCGTCCTCTTCACGGAGTGGGACGGGCAATTTATCGGCGACATCATCGCAGACGACTGGGACAGGATCGCCGGGTTTCTGAAAACCTTCTGCGGCGACCGTTTCGAGATGAACCTTTATACGCTCGTGGACGAGGAAACCATACTGTCCGAGCTCTCCGCGCGGGGCGTTTCGGTGAAAGAGATCGAGAGCACCGAGATCCGCGCCTGTACCGCGGAGCCGGATGTTCCCTCGCCGCCGGAAGGGATCGCACTCCGCGAGCTCCGGTACGAAGACTATCCCCTGATCGAGCGGCACTATGCGGGACGGGAAAGCTGGAAATACCGGCTCGTACATCTGAAGCAGGAGCTGTATCAGCGGTATGAACTCGGAAACGAGGCGCACAGCGTTTTCTGCTTCGGACTTTTCTGCGGCGAGCGGATGATCGGATTCGCGGAAGGCCGCCTGCAGAGAGCCGGCGGGTTGATCGTGAACAACGAGGTCGCCGTGATGCCGGACGCGGAATACCGGACGGAAGAAGTCTATCGGTACGCCTTTGCGGCAATCACCAAAGAAGCTCTCTCCCGCGGCGCGCTTCCCCTCGATACGCTTCACACCTCCACGTCCCCACGGGAACATGGCCGATTCGATTCGGCAGAATTCGGCTACCGGACGGTGAGCAATGCGTACCGGATCGTGTGCGGGTGAACGCTTCTTTTGCATCTGACACAACTTTCAGAAAAAAGTTGCGCATTTCCTTCCCCGATCCCGTATAATAAAGGCACGAGGAGGTGAGACCCATGGAAATCATCACGGACAGACTCAACGCCGTCGTGTCTTTCATCGAAGATCATCTGACGGAAGAAACCGATAAGGAAGAAATCAGCCGGATCGCCCGTATGCCGTTTGCCGACGTCAACCGTCTCTTTCTTGCTCTGACCGATGTCTCCATCGCCGAATACGTCCGGAAACGGCGCATGTCGCTGGCGGGAGTCGATCTGAAGTACGAAGGGGCGAAGGTCATCGACACCGCGCTCAAATACGGATACGATTCGCCGGTTTCTTTTGCGCGCGCCTTCGGGGACTTCCACGGATGGAATCCGGGCCTTGCACAGCGTGAGGAATCCGTTGTAAAGAACTTTCCGAAGCTCATCTTCTCCATCCAAGTGAAAGGAATGATGAAAATGATCCGCAAAGATCGCATCACCGTCAACGGAAAGGAATACGAAGCAAGCTATTACGGCGAGACGGACATGTCCTCGTGGTCGCAGGTCTATCTCAAACGGGAGTTCTGGCGGCTCGAAGACGCGTATGAGGATTTCAGGGACATGCCCATGAACCAGCAGGTTCTCCCGTACAACAACTATCCGGCGATGGACATCCAAGTCGGTCAGGTCTTCGTGATCGATTACCACAAGAAGGACAGAACGGTGGAGCGGAAGTATTACATCGCGGACGGCACGGTCTGGGAAAACATGCCGAGCACCTGCGAAGTCACGCTCGAGCCGATGAAGCCGCTCTCCGTCGACCGCGTGACCGTCGGGGGCAAGGAATACGACGCGGAATACTACGGGGACTGGGACATCAGTGCGCTGCCCCTGTCCCGCTCGCGCGAATTCCGGCGGCTGTTGAACGTCGGCACGGATTTTGACGCGGTAAAGAGGGGGGACGACGTCCTGCCCTACAACAACTACCCGCCGATCAGCATCCGCGACGGCGACGTGTTCGAGATCCTCTATCACCAGAAAGACGGTGGGATCGAGAAGACCTATTACATCGCGGACAGCTCTATCTGGGAAGGCATGCGCTGCAGCCGCGAGCTTCTCGTCTGAGCGCCGGTTTGCCGTTCCCGTTTCAACGAAAAAAGAAGGGGCTCTCCATTTCGGAAAGTCCCTTCTTTGCGTGGATGGTTCGGAAATCAATACATGCCGCCCATACCGCCGCCCATGCCGCCCTGCGGAGCCGGCTGCTCCTTCTCGGGCTGGTTGACGACGAGCGCTTCGGTGGTCAGGACCGTCGCCGCCACGGACGCCGCGTTCTGCAGCGCGCTGCGGGCAACCTTCGTCGGGTCGACGATACCAGTCTCGATCATGTCGACGTATTCCTCGGTGTACGCGTTGAAGCCGTACCCCTTCTTGCCGGAGGACTTGATCTTGTCGATCACGACGGAGCCTTCAAAGCCCGCGTTCTCGGCGATCTGACGCAGCGGAGATTCGAGCGCCTTCACGACGATCTGCACGCCGGTCTTCTCGTCGCCTTCGACGGTGCTGAGCAGAGACGCCACGTCGTCGATGACGTTGACGTAAGCCACGCCGCCGCCCGCAACGATGCCTTCCTCAACAGCCGCTCTGGTCGCGTTGAGCGCGTCCTCGATGCGGAGCTTCTTTTCCTTCATTTCGGTCTCGGTAGCCGCGCCGACCTTGATGACCGCAACGCCGCCGGAGAGCTTTGCCAGTCTTTCCTGGAGCTTCTCACGGTCGAAATCGGAGGTCGTGGTCTCGATGGCCGCCTTGATCTGGTTGATTCTGCCCTGGATCTCTTCGGTATTGCCGGCGCCGCCGACGATGATGGTGTTGTCCTTGTTGACCTTCACCTGACGCGCCTGACCGAGCTGTTCGATCGTCGCTTCCTTCAGATCGAGGCCGAGTTCGTCGCAGATAACCTCGCCGCCGGTGAGGATCGCGATGTCGCGGAGCATTTCTTTTCTTCTGTCGCCGAATCCCGGAGCCTTAACAGCAGCAATCTTCAAGGTGCCTCTCAAGCGGTTAACAATCAAAGTTGCCAAAGCTTCGCTTTCAACATC
>JAFPWV010000125.1 GCA_017412675.1 Clostridia bacterium | reverse complement strand
GTCCAGAGGCGGGGAACGCGCCTCTGGGAGCGGTGATTGACAAGATGGGCGGTCGGTTTCACCCCGTGAAACCGGGGAGCCCTCTTGTCCGCCAGCCGCGCAGGCGAAAAAAACGATCGGCTTCGCCGATACCAAATCTGCAAGCGTCAGCGCGCAAGCTGTATAATCGATTCGATCCCGCTCTCCGCGGGCTTGCCAACGGTGAGCCCGCCTTTTGCCCGCGGGGGCTCCCCGCTGTCTCCGGGCATCGCCCGGTTTATTCTAATCGTTTTTTAATCTTTCCCCCCTTGTCCTTTTAACGCAGTGCGGTATATAATAGCGTCAGAATCACAGAGAAAATCTTCAATCCCGAGGTAAGCCATGGAACACATTGAAATGATCGATAAACTCCGCGACAAGGCCGGCATCACCCGCGAGGAAGCCGCGGACGCACTCACCCGCGCCAACTGGGATATGCTCGAAGCCCTTGTCATCCTCGAACGCGAAGGCAAGATCGCGCCCCTCACCTCCAGCGTCGCCACCGCGGAACAGACCGCAGGGGCCGGAAGCGGCGCCGGGACCGGACCCGCTGCGTTCGGCGCGACCGGGTACTATTACGGCACCCGCGCCCCGAAGGAATCCCTCTGGTCCAAGCTCAAGGACCTCTTCCTCAAAACCCTCACCTATTCCTTCATCGTGCGGCGGCGCGGACGCGAGATCCTCTCCCTCCCCGTCCTCGTCATGATCATCGTCGTTCTCGCCCTCTTCAAGGTTTCCGCCGTCGCCCTCCTCATCGGCCTCTTCTGCGAGTGCCGCTACAGCGTGGAGGCACGTCCCGGCGCGGACACCACCGACAGCACCAACGGAGGCTGACATGTCAAACATCCTCATCATCGAAGACGAGGAGAAGATCTCCCGCTTCGTCGAACTGGAACTCTCCCATGAGGGCTACGGCACCGGGAAAGCCGCGGACGGACGCGCGGGCCTCGAGGAAGCCCTCTCCGGGAAATACGATCTCATCATCCTCGACATCATGCTCCCCGAGCTCTCCGGCATCGAGGTGCTGCGCAGGCTCCGCCGCGAGTCGAACGTCCCCGTCATCCTCCTGACGGCGCGGGACAGCGTCACCGACAAGGTCACGGGCCTCGACATGGGCGCGAACGACTACATCACCAAGCCCTTCGCCATCGAAGAGCTCCTCGCCCGCATCCGCGTCATCCTCCGCGCACAGGAAGCGGCCGACGACGACCGGAAGGCCCCGGCGGGCATCCTCGAGGCGGGCGGGATCGCGCTCAACCCCGAATCCCACCTCGTCACCTATCAGGGCGAGCCGGTGGAGCTCACGAACCGCGAGTTCATCCTCCTCCGCATCCTGCTCGAAAACCGCGGAGCGGTCATGAGCCGTGAGAAGCTCCTCTCCGAGGCGTGGGGGTACGATTACTACGGCGAGACGAACATCATCGACGTCTACGTCCGGTACATCCGCCAGAAGACCTCGGACGACGTCATCCGCACGATCCTCGGCGTGGGATACATGATCGAGTGACCGGGCGGAAGGAGGAATTCGGAATTCAGAATTAAGAATTCAGAATGGATGCCGAATAACTCCTCACCCCGCACTCATCATTCTTCATTAACCATCTCGAACTGGAGTTTTCCATGAATGCGACCGTCATTTTCGGCCTCTTGTTCGCCCTTCTGGGCGTGCTCCCGGCTGTGATCCCGGACAAGATTGCCAAGCTGCGCTTCTGGGCGATCAAGGACGCCGAGCCAAGCGACGCCTTCGTCGCCGTCACCCGCGTCATCGGGATCGCCATGATCCTGATCGGCCTCTGCATCGCGGGCAGCAAGCCCCTTCTCTGACCTGCGGATCCGCGCCGTCCATTCTGCATTCTGAATTCTTCATCCTGCATTCTCCGGGAGGCCCTCGTCATGTCTACACCGAAAAAGCGTTCCCGCTCGATCGCGCGGCAGCTCAACGCGGAGCTCGTCTGGCGCAGCTTCGGGAAAAAGCTCTTCTGGAGCGTTTTGATCATCCTTTTCCTCCTCGCCGCGTGGTGCCGGATGCAGGAGACCGCGGCGGACGCCCCCGTCGTGTCGCGCGAATTCACCGGATCCCTCCACACCACGCCGCTCTCCCAGTGGGACGACGTCTTCGAGGACCTGCCCGGCGACTTCATGACCGTGGTGCGCCACATCGCGGACGGCTCGGAACTCTCGTTTTCGGAGACCTTCCCCTTCCGCGGGATCGCCTACCGCATGGGTCTCGCGGTCTCGGGCGGGAACGGCGCGAGGGTCGTCTCGGCGGAGGTCATCCTCGCCGTGCTCTGGTGGGGGTTCCTCTTCTTCAACCTGCTCAGCTTCCTCTATGCCGTCCTGCGCTCGCTCTCCGGGTCCGCGGTGATCCGGAAATACCTGCGCCCGATCGACGACATGACGGCCTGGGCGGCGACGCTCTCCGAGGAGCGCCATTCCGTGGAGTCGGGCGACGTGCGCGATTCGGTGAAGAGCGATCCGGCCTCCGCCGGTCTGGCGCATGACGCGCTGGACGACGCGCTCGACGACGCCATCGGCGAGATCGACGAGGTGGAGGACAGCGGCGCGCGGATCGAGCTGCATCAGACGGAGCTCGAAGGCCTCGAGGATGCGCTCAACAACATGCTGAAGCGCCTCGAGGAGGCGAAGAAGAAGCAGATCCGCTTTGTCGACGATGCCTCGCACGAGCTGCGCACGCCGATCGCCGTGATCCACGGGTACGCCGACATGCTCGACCGGTGGGGCAAGAGCGATCCCAAGGTCCTCGACGAGGCCGTTTCCGCGATCAAGACGGAGTCGGAGCACATGACGACCCTGATCGATCAGCTTTTGTTCCTCGCGCGCGGCGAAATGGACCGCCACGTCCTCGACCGCCAGCCCCTCGACGCGCAAGAGCTCCTCGACGAGATCATGATCGAGAGCGAGATGCTCGACGAAGGGCGTCACGTCTTCCGGATGCTCTCCCAGCCGGCGGAAGCGGATCTCGAGACGGACGAGGCGCCGAAGCTCATGATTTCCGCGGACGCGGCGCTCATCAAGCAGGCGGTGCGGATCCTGCGCGACAATGCGGTGAAGTACACCCCGGAAGGCGGGGAGATTTCGTTCAAGGCCTACGGCCGGGAAGACGCGGCGGGGCGGCGGATCTGCCTCGAGGTCTCGGACACCGGCATCGGGATCCCGTCGGACGAGCTCCCGCGCATCTTCGACCGGTTCTACCGCGGCACGAACGCCCGTGCGGACAATGCGGGCGGCAGCGGACTGGGCCTGTCCATCGCGCAATGGATCGTGAAGGAGCACGGCGGAAAGATCGAGGCGATCTCCGGCAGCGGCTTCGGGACGAGGATGACGATCGTGGTGCCGGAAGGGGAATAAAAGCGCGCGTCGAAGGTGCGCGCGGAGAGACGGCTTGCGCCGTTTCTCTTTTTTTGCGCGCGAACGCTGGGTCCGTAGGGACAGTCGGCGGGCTCACCGTTGGCAAGCCCGCGAAGAGCGGGTCGCTCATTTTGCCTGTGCGGCTTCGCTTGCGCCGTTTATTCGGCCTGCGCACTGACGTTTGCGGGGATGTACCCGCTGAATCCATCGTTTTTTTCGCCTACGCGGCTGGCGGACAAGAGGCCTCCGCGGCCGGCCTCTTGCCAATCACCGCCGCCCAAGGCCGTTCCTGCCTT
>JAFPWV010000124.1 GCA_017412675.1 Clostridia bacterium | reverse complement strand
GGCGGTCGGTTTCACCCCGTGAAACCGGGGAGCCCTCTTGTCCGCCAGCCGCGCAGGCGAAAAAAACAAGTGATTTCGCTGTACATCCCCGCCAACGTTAGTGCGCAGACAAAATGAACGACCCGCTCTTCGCGGGCTTGCAAAATGAACGCCCCGCTCTTCGCGGGCTTGCCAACGGTGAGCCCGCCTTTTGCCCGCGGGGGCTCCCCGCTGTCTCCGGGCACCGCCCGCTCTCCGCAGCCTCCCCAATAAACACTTCAGCCGCCACGGGGGTTCGTGACGGCTGTCCGCAGCCTCTCAGGAGGCGCTGCTTTCTTTTTTATTTCGCATAGTCGACCGCACGGCTCTCCCGGATCAGGTTGACCTTGATCTGTCCGGGGTATTCGAGCTCGTTCTCGATCTTCTTCACGATCTCACGCGCGATGATCGTCATCTGATCGTCGTCGACCATGTCCGGCTTCACCATGATGCGGATCTCGCGGCCTGCCTGGATGGCGTAGGATTTGTCCACGCCCTCGAAGCCGTTTGCGATCTCCTCGAGTTTCGTGAGCCGCTTGATGTAGTTTTCGAGATTCTCGCGTCTCGCGCCGGGACGGGCTGCGGAAATCGCGTCCGCCGCCTGGATGATCAGCGCGGTGATCGTCTGCGCTTCCACGTCGCCGTGATGCGCTTCGATCGCGTGAATGACTTCCTTGGATTCGCGGTACTTCCGCGCGATTTCGACGCCGAGCTGGACATGGGAGCCCTCGACCTCCTGGGTGAGCGCCTTGCCGATGTCGTGCAGCAGTCCGGCGCGCTTCGCCAGCATACTGTCGACGCCGAGCTCGTCCGCGATGATGCCGGCGAGCAGGGAGACCTCAACGGAATGCGCGAGGACGTTCTGGCCGTAGCTCGTGCGGTATTTCAGACGTCCGAGGAGCTTCACGAGCTCCGGATTGATGCCGTGGATGCCGGTGTCGAAGGTCGCGCGCTCGCCCGCCTGCTTGATGGCGGCTTCCACTTCCTTGCGGGCCTTCTCCACGGTCTCCTCGATACGGGTCGGATGGATCCGCCCGTCGGAGATGAGCTTTTCAAGCGCGAGCCGGGCGACTTCGCGGCGGACCGGGTCGAAGGACGATACCGTGATCGCCTCCGGCGTGTCGTCGATGATGAGGTCGACGCCCGTCAGCGTTTCGATGGTGCGGATGTTGCGGCCTTCGCGCCCGATGATCCGTCCCTTCATTTCCTCGCTCGGGAGCTGCACGGCGGACACGGTGATCTCGGAGACGTGATCCGCGGCGCACCGCTGGACCGCGAGGGCGATGATCTCACGCGCCTTTTCGTCCGCTTCGTCCTTGAACGCCGCTTCGAGCTCGACGATCTTCTGCGCCTGCTCGTGGCGGATCTCGCCTTCGAGCTTTGCGATCAGTTTCTCGGTTGCCTCCTCCGCCGTCATGCCGGCGATCTTCTGGAGCGTCTCGAACTGCTCCTCCTTGATCTTGTCGATGGCCTCGTTCTTCTCGGTGGCCTCCTTCAGCTTCTTCTGGAGCGCCTCGTCCTTCTTCTCCACCGCCTCGGTCTTGCGGTCGAGGGTCTCTTCCTTGGTCTGCACGCGGCGTTCCTGACGGGTCAGCTCGCTGCGGCGTTCTTTCAGTTCGATCTCGAATTCGTTCTTGGTCTGGAGGATCTCCTCCTTCGCCTCGAGCAGCGCTTCCTTTTTCTTGGTGTCCGCCGCCTTGATGCCGTCTTCGAGGATCCGCTTGGCCTGTTCTTCCGCGGACCCGATCTCGGCTTCCGCGACCTTTCTGCGGTATAAGATGCCGCCGGCAAAACCTGCGGCAGCGCATACAATTCCGACAATAATGGGAATGATGTATTCCATCCCGCGCCTCCTTTGACTGTTGAATTGATTTTGTCCGCATGTCCGATGCGGTCTGCGGCACGGAGGACCTCTTCGGGATGCCCCGCCCGCCGCAGCTGTATGACGATCCGTCCGCCCGGAATGGGGGACGTTATCCTGCGTTCGCAGCGACGTTTTTCCTGTTCACGAAAAAACGTACTACTCTATATTATAACTCTATAGCAGCGCAAAGTCAAGAGATTTTTTCGTTATTCTTCTCTTGCAATTCACCTGTGTTTATGGCATAATAAGGTCAGAGTTGGGATCCGCTGACGAATCGCGGCGGACCCGCCCCCCGAAAGGAGTCCGAACATGCCCATCACCTTCCTCGAAGACAAGAAAATCTTCAAGCTCGACACCTCCTCCTCGACCACGATCCTCAAAATCTGGGACGAGGGCTACCTGCTCTGCCTCTACTACGGCGCGAAGATCCCGGACACCTCCTTCGACGGCTACGAATTCCGCGACTGGGCCTCCTCCTTCTCCCCGCGCAACGAGGTCATCGGAGAGAACGCCTTCTCCCCGGACACCGCGCCGCTCGAATACTCCGGCTTCGGCACCGGCGACTTCCGCAAGACGGCCGCCGCGATCCGCAACGCCGACGGAAACGACGCGACCGACTTCCGCTATGTATCCCACACCGTCTCCCCCGGCGTGAAGAAGCCCGCGGGGATGCCCGGCCTCTGGACGGTGAACGAGAGCGACGCCGAGACCCTCGACATCCTCCTGCGCGACCGCACGACCGGCGCCGAAGTCACCCTGCACTACACCGTCTTCGCCGATCACCCGGCCGTCGTCCGCTTTGTCACCCTGAAAAACGCCTCGGACAAGCCCCTCGACATCGAGAAGCTCTATTCCGCCTCCGTCCAGCTCACGACGATGGACTTCGACTTCGTCCACCTCTACGGCCGCTGGGGTGCGGAGCGGAACATGGCGCGCTCGCCGATCGAACACGGGCACACGTCCATCTCCTCGACGCGCGGCTCCTCCTCGCACTATCACAACCCCTTCGCCGCCCTCGTGCGTCACGGCGCGACGGAGGACACGGGCGAGGTCTACGGCTTCAACCTCGTCTATTCCGGCTCGTTCGACATCACGGCGGACGCGGACTACTACGAGACCGTGCGCCTCAACATGGGCATCAACCCGGACGGCTTCCTCTGGCACCTCGAGCCCGGCGAGACCTTCGACACGCCCGAAGCGGTCCTTGTCTTCTCCGAAGAGGGCCTCGGCGGCATGTCCCGCGCCTTCCACCGCCTCTATCTCGAACATCTCATCCGCGGCAAATACCGCACCGAGAAGCGCCCGCTCCTCATCAATTCCTGGGAAGCCGCGTTCTTCGATTTCGACACCGACAAGCTCGTCTCCTTCGCAGAGCGCGCCCGGGAGATCGGCATCGACATGCTCGTCATGGACGACGGCTGGTTCGGGCGCCGCAACAACGACACCTGCTCGCTCGGCGACTGGTGGGTCAACGAGGACAAGCTCCCGGGCGGCCTCGGCGTCCTCATCGACCGCGTCAACGCCCTCGGGCTGAAGTTCGGCATCTGGTACGAGCCCGAGATGATCTCCCCCGACTCCGACCTCTTCCGCGCGCATCCCGACTGGTGCCTTCATGTGCCGAACCGCCCGAACTCGATCGCCCGCCATCAGTACGTCATCGACATGTCGCGCGCGGACGTACGGGAAAACATCTGGGCGCAGATCGACGCCGTGCTCTCGAAGTACAAGATCGACTATGTGAAGTGGGACTTCAACCGCAACCTCTCCGAGGCCGGGTCCGCCCTGCTCTCCGCACCGCACGGCGAGGAGATCTTCCACCGCTTCGTGCTCGGCACCTACGAGATCATGGGACGCCTCACCGAGACCTACCCGGATCTTCTGCTCGAAAACTGCTCGGGCGGCGGCGGGCGCTTCGATCCCGGGATGCTCTACTTCTCCCCGCAGATCTGGGCGTCGGACAACACGGACGCGCTCGAACGCATCGCCATCCAGTTCGGCACCTCGCTCTGCTATCCCGCCTCGGCCATGGGTGCGCACGTTTCGATGAGCCGCCGCACGGGCTTCGAGACCAAGGGCAACGTCGCCATGTGGGGCACCTTCGGCTACGAGCTCGACCCGAACCGCCTCACGGAAAAGGACCTCGAGATCGTGAAGGGGCAGGTCACGGAATACCACAAGTATTACGAGCTGATCCACTACGGCGATCTCTACCGCGTCATCGATCCGTGGGACGACGCCTACCGCGCCGCGTGGGAATTCGTCTCCCCGGACAAGCGCGAGGCCCTCTACACCGAGGTCGTCCTCCGCTACCGCCACTGCCCGACGCATTTCGTGCGCTTCAAGGGGCTCGACCCCGAAAAGACCTATACGCTCGAGGGCACCGATCAGAAGTACTCCGGCGCGCTCCTCATGAAGGCCGGGCTGAACCTCAGCCGCTATCCCGCGGGGTGTGGCGCGAGCTTCAAGCTCCACTTCGTCGCAGACTGATTTCCGTTCCATCATGAATCGATAAAGGAGAATGACGATGATCACCGATCACAGAAACGTGACCCTCACGGGCGGCTACTGGAAGGAAAAATACGACCTCAACCGCGACGTGACGATGCAGGCGGTGTACGACCGCTTCGACGAATCCGGGCGAATCGCCGCGTTCCGCTTCGACTGGAAGGAGGGGATGCCGAACCGTCCGCACATCTTCTGGGACTCCGACGTGGCAAAGTGGATGGAGGGCGCGGCGTACCTGCTCGAAAAGGCAGACCTGCCGCAGCTCGAGGCGAAGGTCGAGGCCCTCATCGACGAGATCGAGAAGAACCAGGGCGAGGACGGGTATTTCAACATCTACTACACCGTCGTGGAGCCGGAAAAGCGCTGGACCGACCGCAACTGCCACGAGCTCTACTGCGCCGGGCATCTGATGGAGGCCGCCTGCGCCTACTACAACGCGACGGGGCGGGACCGCTTCCTCCGCTGCATGGAGAAATACGCCGACTACATCGCCAAGGTCTTCATGGAGGAGCATTCCTCGAACTTCAACACCCCCGGCCACGAGGAGATCGAGCTCGCGCTCTATAAGATGTACAAAACCACCGGCGAGCCGCGCTTCTACGAGCTGATGAAGTACTTCCTCGAGACCCGCGGACAGCCGGACAACCACGAAGCGCAGATCTTCGCGGCGGCGCACTACGCCCAGTCCCACGCCCCGATCCGGGAACAGCGCGAGGCGTTCGGCCACTCCGTGCGCGCGATGTACCTCTATTCGGGCATGGCGGACTACGCGGCGGAGAGCGGCGATCCCGACCTTCTCGACGCGTGCCGCGCGCTCTTCGAGGACGTGACGCGGCGCAAGATGTACGTCACCGGCGGCATCGGGTCCACCAACATCGGCGAGGCCTTCACGATCCCCTACGACCTCCCGAACGCCAAGGCCTACACCGAGACCTGCGCGTCGATCGGGCTGATGTTCTTTGCGAACCGCCTGTTCCGCGCCGATCCCGAGCGGTGCGCGGCCTATGCGGACACGGTGGAGCTCGAGATGTACAACGGCGCGCTCTCCGGACTCTCCCTCGACGGCGAGAAGTTCTTCTACGAGAACCCGCTCGAGATCAACCTCACCGAACGGCACCGCATCACCGCGACGAACGACGGCGAGCACTGGCCGATCACCCAGCGCGTCCGCATCTTCGGATGCTCCTGCTGCCCGCCGAACCTCAACCGCCTGCTTCCCGCGATCGGCGACTACTTCTACGCCTGGGACGAGGGCGAGCGCGCGGTCTGGATCAACCAGTTCGGCTCGAGCGTCTTTGAAAAGGACGGCGTCCGCGTCACGCAGGAGACGGACTACCCGATGGACGGGACGGTGAAGATCGTCTCGAACGTCCCGGTCTACGTCCGCATCCCCGGCTGGTGCACCGCGTTCACCGCCGACCGTCCGCACGCCGACTGCCGCGGCTACGCGAAATTCGACGCGGGCGAGATCACCGTCACCTTCGAGATCAAGCCCGTGCTGCTCTCTGCGAATCCGCGCGTGACGCCGAACCTCGGCAAATGCGTCCTGCGCCGCGGTCCGATCGTCTACTGCGCCGAGGCTGTCGACAACGGCGGCGATGTCCACACGCTCTTCTTCGACCGGACCCAGATCGCCGACGCCGAGGTCGCCTGTGTGCCGGAATTCCCGCTGCCCGTCGTCACCGTCGGCGGATTCCGACTGATGGACGCGGACGGCGCGCTCTATGCCCCGCTCGGGGAACGCTTTGAGCCCGCCCGGATCCGCCTGATCCCGTCCTGCTGCTTTGCGAACCGCGGGGAATGCGACATGCTCGTCTGGATCCCTGTCCGATGAACCGAACCGAATCCTTGGGGGTACGCCTGAAACGTACCCCTTTTGTTTGGTTTTCCGCCCGTCCCTCTTGAAAATCGCCCGGCGGTGTGCTACAATGGAACCAGCAACCAACCACACCGGAATCCCGGCAGAAGGAACCGCTATGGCAAACGAAACGAAGGACCTCAGATCCCGGGCAGAGGAGCTAAGGCGCATCATCACCCGCGCGTCGGAGCTCTACTACAACGAAGACGCCCCGGAGATGTCCGACTACGAATACGACGCTCTCTTCGAGGAGCTGAAGCAGCTCGAGGCCGCGCATCCGGACCTCGACGATCCGAATTCCCCCACCCACCGCGTCGGGGGCGCACCGTCGGAGAAATTCGAGAAGATCACCCATCCCGTGAAGATGGGCTCCCTCTCGGACGTCTTCTCCGAGGACGAGATGCGCGCCTTCCTCGAGCGCACGACGAAGACCCTCACGGACGCGGGGATCCCGCCCGAGGAGATCCTCTATTCGGTCGAGCCCAAGATCGACGGGCTGTCCGTCTCCGTCACCTACGAGGGCGGGCGTCTCATCCTCGGCGCGACACGCGGGGACGGCACCATCGGCGAAAACGTGACGGAAAACATCCGCACCATCGCGGGCATCCCGCACGTCCTCCCGGAGCCGCTCGATCTGACGGTCCGCGGCGAGGTCTACATGCCACGCTCGGTCTTCGAGCGCATCAACGAAGAAAAGGAGGCGGCGGGGGAGCGTCTCTTCGCCAATCCCCGGAACGCGGCTGCCGGATCCCTCCGCCGGCTCGACCCGAAGGAAACGGCCGCGGCGCGCCTCGACATCTTCGTCTTCAATTATCAGACCGGGGCGCTCTGGGCCGACGGTCACGAGCCCCTGACCCACGCCGAGACCATCGAGCGGATCGGCGCGCTCGGGTTCCACCGCATCGCCATCCGCGCGCTCACCGCCTCCCCGGACGAGGTGATCGCCGCCATCCGGCAGATCGGCGGGGAGCGCGATTCGCTCGCCTACGACATCGACGGCGCGGTCGTGAAGATCAATTCCCTCGCCCAGCGCCGCATCGTCGGCGAGAATCCCTCGACCCCGAAATGGGCCGCGGCGTTCAAGTACCCGCCGGAGCAGAAGCACACGAAGCTGCTCGAGATCCGCGCGAACGTCGGCCGGACGGGGGTCCTCACGCCCCTTGCGATCCTCGAGCCCGTGCGGCTGGCCGGGACGACGGTCTCCCGCGCGACGCTGCACAACATCGACGTCATCCGCGAGCGGGACATCCGCCTCGGCGACACGGTCATCGTGCAGAAGGCTGGCGACATCATCCCCGAGATCATCGGCTCGGTCCGGGAGGCGCGCACGGGGGACGAGATCCCCTTCGCCTTCCCCGAGACCTGCCCATCCTGCGGCGAGCGCCTCTTCTGGGACTCCGAGGAAGGGGACAGCGGCGCGCTCCGGTGCCAGAATCCAGCCTGCCCCGCCCAGCTCGAGAGAGGCATCTCCCACTTTGCGAGCCGGGGTGCCATGAACATCGACGGACTCGGCCCCGCGCTCGTCAGGCTCCTCATCGACGGGGACCTGATCGCGGACGCCGCGGACCTCTATACGCTCCGGAAGGAAGACATCGCCGCGCTGCCCCGGATGGGGGACAAATCGGCGGAGAACCTCCTCGCCGCGCTGGAACGCTCGAAGACCGCCGGTCCGGCACGGCTCCTCTACGCGCTCGGCGTCCGCCACGTCGGAGAAGCGGCGTCGGAGGCGGTGATCGGGCGGTTCCGCTCCCTCGACGCGCTCTTTGACGCCGACGCGGAGGCGCTCGCGGACATTACGGACATCGGGGAGATCACGGCGAAAACCGTCGTCGATTTCTTCGCCCTGCCCGAGACGCGCCGCCTCGTGGACAAGCTGCGGGCTGCGGGCGTCGTGACTGCGCTCCCGGACGGCGCGGCACCGGCTGCCCCCGCCTCGGAGAAGCTCGCCGGGATGACGTTCGTGTTGACGGGGACCCTGCCCTCCATGACGCGGGACGAGGCCTCCGCCCTCATCAAGCAGAACGGCGGAAAGACCGCGGGCAGCGTATCCAAAAAGACCGCCTACGTTCTCGCGGGATCGGACGCGGGCTCGAAGCTCACCAAGGCGAACGAGCTCGGCATCCCGGTCCTCAGCGAAGAAGAATTTCTCGATATGATCAAAGGAGTGTGAACCATGCAGCTTGCTATGCAGATCGTCCTCTGGACCGTCGGCGTCCTCGCCGTTCTTCTGTTCCTCTTTTATTTCGTCGGCGGCTACTTCATGTACCGCACCGCGATCCGGCGCGACGAAAAACGCCAGAACAAATGCTGGGAGCTCCCCATGTCGAAGCGGGATTCGGAAACCGACGAGGATTTCGCCCGCATGAAGGAGGGGGAGACCTTCGTCAAGGGACGCCTCGCGGAATTCGTCACGATCACCGCGCGCGACGGCCTGAAGCTCTCGGCCCGCGTGTTCGAGCACCCGGACGCCCGCGGCATGTTCGTCATGGTGCACGGCTACCGCTCCTCCTCCCTCGGCGATTTCAGCGGCGCGGTCAAGCCGGTCTACGACATGGGGTATTCCCTCTTCATGATCGACCAGCGCGGCCACGGCAGAAGCGAGGGCAAGAACGTCTGCTTCGGCTCCTTCGAGCGCTATGACGTCGTCGACTGGGCCAACTACATCAAGGAACGCTGGCCCGGCCTCCCGGTCGTGATGGACGGCGTCTCGATGGGCTCCGGCACCGTCATGCTCGGCTGCGGCGTCGGCTATCCCGACAACGTGAAGGCGATCATCGCGGACTGCGGCTACACCACGCCCGGCGCGATCTGCCGCTCCGTTCTGCACAAATACATGCACCTGCCGACCTTCCCGATCTATTACGGCGGGCGGCTCTGGACGAAGTGGCTCGCCAAATACGACCTCGACAAGATCTCCGCGACCGACGCCCTCAAGAAGCTCTCGGACAAGTCCCTCTATCCGCAGCCGATCCCGATCCTGATCGCGCACGGCCGCAAGGACGGCTTTGTGCCGTACGCCATGAGCGAGGAGAACGTCAAGTCCCTCGAGGACGGGGACGGGAACCTTCTGCCCTTCGCCGAGTTCTTCACGAGCGAGGAGGCGGATCACGGCATGTCCTTCTTAAAGGATTATGACGGCTACATGGCGGCGATCGGACGGCTCTTCGACAAGGCCGGTCTGCCGCACGACAAGGTCGAGGAGCCGGAATTCGTCCCCGAAACGCCGATCAACGAGCTGACGAGGGACGACGCGGACAACGGGATGATCTATACGATCAACTGAATACCAACCGAAAACCGACACAGGAAAGGATCCGATCATGCGCTGGCACATCCATGAAACCGAAAACGCCGTCGTCTGGGACGTGGGCCCCGGCGAATGCCACACGGACGACATCGAAATGGCCGGATACGGCTGCGCCTTCGTCGTGAAATACGGCATGGACGAGAGCGGCTTCGTCCTCGGCCACCACCCCGTCTTTCCCTCGCTCCGCCTCCGCCCGAACAACACCCACGCCACCTATCAGATGGACATCCCCGCCGAGAAGTGGCCGCGCCTCGTCGTCCAGGACGGCCATGCGGCAAGCGCTCCGCTCGAGGAGGTCCTCACGGAGGTCAAGCTCAACGGCACCCTCGAGCTCACGACGGAATCGAAGGACGGCGCGCTGAGGATCCGCCGGATCGCGTTCCCCTCGGTCGAATACCGCGCGGCGTACGAGCTGATGACCGTGACGAACGCGGGCGCGGGACCCGTTGAGCTCGCGGCGACGGTCCTCGGCGGTGAAGTCGACCAGACGATGGGCCCGATGGGGATCAATGTCTGCGAGATCAAGACCGACCTCGGCGACCATCTCGGCACGCTCGCGCCCGGCGCGTCCTTCACCGCGTGGATCGCCGTCACCGGACGCCTGGCGAACGAAGAAGCCCTCTTCGACGATCCCCATGCCGAGCTGCGCCGCCGGTATGAGAACATCGACCGGCTGACGGCGCCCCTGCAGCTCGACACCGGGAACCGCGCGCTCGATCTCATGTTCCGCTTTGCGAAGCTGCGGGCGGGCGAATCCGTGTTCGACACGAAATACGGCCTGATCCACTCGCCGGGCGGCTTCTCCTACTATGCCGCGACGTGGTGCAACGACCAGGTCGAATACGCGGGGCCGTACTTCGCGTACACCGGCGACGAGGCCCTGATCGAAGCCAGCCTCAACGCCTACCGGATGTACATGCCCTTCATGTCCGACCGCTACGAGCCCATCCCCTCCTCCGTCATCGCAGAGGGCGTCGATTACTGGAACGGCGCGGGGGATCGCGGAGACGCCGCCATGTACCTCTACGGGGCCGCCCGCTTCGCCCTCACCGTCGGGGACCGCGCCGTGGCCGAAGAGCTCTGGCCCGCGATCCGCTGGTGCGCCGAATACTGCGAGCGGAAAAAGAACGCGGCGGGCGTCATCGCCTCGGACCGCGACGAGCTCGAAGGGCGGTTTCCCTCGGGCGACGCCAATCTCTGCACCTCGACGCTCTGTTATGCCGGTCTGCTCGCCGCGGCCTCCCTGGCAGAGGAACTCGGTGAGGACGGCGCGCTGTACCGTGAACGGGCCGCCGCGCTCCGCGACGCGATCGAGGACTTCTTCGGCAGCACGATCCACGGCATCCCCGCCTACCGGTATTACGAGGGCTGCGAGGTGATGCGCTCCTGGATCTCGATGCCGCTCTGCGTTGGGATCTACGACCGCGCGAAGGCCACCGTCGACGCCCTGACCTCGGACTATCTCATGCGTCCCGACGGGTTCCTCACCGCCGAGGGCTCGGAGACGATCTGGGACCGCTCGACGCTCTACACCCTGCGCGGGATCTTCGCCTCCGGGTACACCGACCGCGCGTGGGAGCTGCTCGACCGCTATGTGAACAACCGCCTCCTCGGCGAGCGCGTCCCCTACGCCGTCGAAGCCTATCCCGAGGGCGGACGCCGCCACCTCTCCGGCGAGAGCGCGCTGTTCTGCAAGGTCATCCTCGAAGGCCTTCTCGACCTCACGCCGACGGGGACCGCCTCCTGTACCGTCAAGCCGAGCCTCCCCGCGGGCATGGATCACCTCCGCCTCGAGAACATCCGCGCGTTCGGGTCCGTCTTCGGCATCCATGTCGACCGGGACGGCTGGCGTGTCCTCCGCTCCGACGGCAGACTGCTCGGCGCAGGCCGGCTCGGGGAAGCTGCCGAGATCCGGTTCTGATATTGTCTAAATATAGCAATCAAGAACCGTTCATTCCCCCTCATCCGCCCTTACGGGCACCTTCTCCGCCCAAGGGGGAAGGCAACAAAATGAGTACATCGCATTTCTGAAATCAGCACCAATTCTCCACGGATAACATATTTGATTTGGAAAACGCTGCATGTTGTGAGGCTTCCCCTTGGCGTGGGAAACCGACTTTGCCTTGCAAAGTCGACGAGTTAATCGCCGATGAACTCGGGCTGGAAGTGACTGATGAGGGGGGCAAACGCCTTACGTTTGCAATATTTTAAACAGATTTAGTATGAAAGTACGAACCCCATCATCCTCCGGCACCGCCGGTTATTCAGGGAGATTTTCATGGACATCAGAGTCATGACCTCCAACATCCAGCACGGTCACGTGCATCTGTCGGATCCCGGCCGGATCGACCTCTCCGTCATGGCGGACGTCATCCGGGACGCGGGCGCCGACATCATCGGC
>JAFPWV010000123.1 GCA_017412675.1 Clostridia bacterium | reverse complement strand
GATCCTCCAAACGGTATCTTAGAATGTTTGATCGAGCCACTTCAGCAGGAGCCCGCCCCACTGTCCGACGGACGGATTGCCCGTCGCGAGGCCGAGGCCGTGGCTGCCTTTCGGGAAAACGTGGACCTCGTGGGGGATGTTGTGCTGCCGCAGCGCGGTCGCGTAGCGGTAGGTGTGGATGACGTTCACGACCGGGTCGTCGGAGGTATGCCAGAGGAAGGCGGGCGGCGTCTCGGCCGTGACGTTCTTGTCCGGGGACGCGATCTCCCATCCGTTCCGCGTGCCGCCGAGAAGGGAGTTCGTGAGCCAGTCGGTCATCCACTCCTCGAAGGGCTCCGCCACCACGCCGTAGCAGCAGATCGTGGCGTCCGGGCGGCAGTTTTCCGCATCGATCTCGTCCGCGGTCTCCTCCGCGATCGCGCCGGTCCAGGCGGAAATCGTCGCCGCGAGGTGTCCGCCGGCCGAGGAGCCCATGACGGCGATCTTGTGCGGATCGATGCCATACGCCGCCGCATCATGCCGCACGAGCCGGACCGCCCGCCGCGCATCGACGAGGGGCCAGGGGAAAAGCTGCTTCATATCGATTCGGTATTCGCACACGAAGGCGTGGTATCCTGCCGCGGCGAGAAATTCGGCGTACCCCTTCCCCTCATGCGGGGCGAGGTGGGTATAGGCTCCGCCCGGGAAGATCACGACCGCCGCGTCCTTGGCGGGAGCCGTGGGGGCGTAGTATTCGAGCGCGGGCTGGACGCCGTTCGTCGGGCCCGGGATTTCCTTCCACATCGGGATCGTTTTCATCGGTTGACTCCTTTCCTACTCATGCCTGTTTCATCACGCGGACGCCGTAGGGTTCGAGAGGGATCTCGCCCTCGAAGGTCTCCCCGGTGAGGAGATCGGTCATCGCGCCGTCGATCTTCACGGAGGCGGGTGCGTGCGCGGTCTCGCAGAGGATCAGGCCCTCTCCGGCCTCTCCCGCGCGCGGAACGACGTTCAGGGTGCCCGTCGTCTCGTAGGGCGTCACCCCAGCGTCGGCATATGCGATCGAGAGGAGCTTTGCGATGTCGGCATCCTCGAGCAGCGCGCCGCAGAGGATCACCTCGCCGCGGCCCACCTTATACCGGCCGATCACGACCTCGCCGACGAGCGCGGAATGCCCGCCCGTGACGGACGCGAGGACTTCGCCGCCGCTGAGATTCGTGTAGTTCTCCGCCCATTTGCGGACCCGGAGCGGCTCGCCGTCGGTCCATGTGGTCTCGAGGACGGAGCCGTCCGTCGGGATGCCGTAATCCTGGCGGATGCCGAGCCATTCCTCCATCATGCCCATCGCGCGGTCGGTGTAGTGCGCGCCGATGGAATTCCGGACGTCGGTCAGGGGGCCCGCCACCCAGACGCCGCCGTCCTCGACGAATTTCTTCACCTTTTCGGCGAGATCGCCGTCCTCGAGCGTCATGACGCAGGGGGAGACGAGGAGCTTGTAGCCGTCGAGGGAGTGCGTCGCGCCGATCACGTCGGGACGGATGCCGCCCTTCAGCATCGCGCGGTGGACCTGCTGGACGTCCCCGGCATACCAGTTGCCGTCAAAGACCTTCTGCTGGTCGAAGAGCTGCCAGGATTTGTTGGTGAAATGCAGGGCGACGTCGGTCTTTACCTTCGTGCCTGCGATGAACTCGGACGCCTTTTCGTATTCCTCCGCCGTGCGCCGGACTTCGCCGAACGCGTGGACCGGGCGTCCTTCCGGCGTGAGGACGGAGCCGTGGACAAGCTCGTGGCCCGCCCAATGCTGCCGCCAGAGCCAGTACATGTTGCATTCGCCGCCGAGCGCGACCGGGAGCCATGAATTGACGCGGCACCAGCCCTCGGGCTTCAGGACCTGGCCGATGGCGGTCGAGCCGTTCCACGTCGTCGCCGTTTCGGTGTTCCAGAACGGGCGGTCCTTCAGGGTGCGGAGATAGTCGAACCAGAACACGGCATCGTTCAGGTTTTCGGGGGTGTTGTAGTGGTTGAACATCACGACGTCGAGATCGCCGCACATGTCCTCGTAGCCCATCGCGTTGGTCGGCATCATGTCGGTCCCGATGGGAGCCTTCGTATAGAGGCGCAGGATCGCCGCCTGACGGTGCATGAACGCGATGTCGGCGTTGTAGTGCGCGGCGGCCCATTCGTATTTCAGGTGCGGGTTGTGCCAAGCGTCCCAGTCGCCGGGGATCTCGTCGAAGCGGTCGTAGGCCTGGCTGAACAGGTTGAGGTTCCAGCGGGCGTTGAGCGCCTCGACTGTGCCGTATGCGCGGCGCAGATGATCGTGATAGGCCTTCACGCAGTATTCGCAGGTGCAGTGCGTCCCCCACGCGAGGATCTCGTTGTCGAGCTGCCAGCCGATGACGTTCGGATCGGCGCCGAATTCGCGGCCCATCGCATGGACGATCTGGTCGGAGGCCTCGAGGTAGTGCGGGTTGTTCGAGCAGCAATGCCGCCGTCCGCCGTGCTGCTGGCGCGTGCCGTCCTTGTGGCGGATGAAGACGTCCGGGAATGCCTCCCCGAGCCAGATCGGCGGGGTGGCGGTGGGCGTGCCGAGGACGACGGCAATCCCGGCCTCCCCGAGCGCGTCGACCACGCGATGCAGCCAGCCGAACTCATACTGTCCGCGCTTCGGCTCCATCTTCCGCCAGGCAAATTCGCCGATGCGGGCGCACCGGATCCCAGCCTTCTTCATCATCGAAATGTCGTAGTCGAGCTGGCTGTCGTCCCAGTCCTCGGGATAGTAGGCACAGCCTAAGAACGGTGTTTTCATCGGGTTTCTCCTTTCAGTCCGGCGATGCCGGATGTTCTTTTCGTTTCGGGATCACTCGGCATGAAATGCGGTCTCGCCGAGCAGGGCGGGATTCTCGCAGAGCAGGATCCGTCCCGCCCCGCGGATGTTCTTCACGGAAACCTCCCGCGGCAGGCTCATCGGGTACGGCGCGCCGCTCTCTTCCCCCCAGTCGTTGAAGACGAAGAGGGTGTCCGTTTCGGGGACCGTCAGGCCGTCGATCGTGACGCGGGCGGGCAAGGCGCATTCATAGCCGAAATCGTGCTTTCCGTGATTGCGCGCGCGAAAGACGGACCGACCGTCGCCCGCCGGATGCCAGACGCAGTTACGAATGACGAAATCGCCGCGCCAGGTGCAGCCGTAATCCTCGCGCAGGTTCACGAACGCGTAGCCGAAGGCCTCGGTGTCCTCGATCACGAAGGTCCCGTATCCGATGGCGTTGAGGCATTGCCAGCCGAGGCGGCAGCGGCGGATCGTGCAGTTCGTGACGCCGGTGTGCGCGTCGAAGCGGGACAGGACGCAGTCCTCGAAGACGAGGTCGCGGCAATGGTTCGTGCCGATCAGGCCCCAGTAATTCCGATCCATGATGTCGGTCGTCTGGGTGACGCGGCGGAAGGTGACCTCGGACGCGCCGCTGCAGTTGATGTCGTAGGATCCCATCGGGACCATCACGCCGCCCGTGCCCATCGTCCAGTAGATGCGGTGGCCGGTGAGCAGGCAGTCCGCGGCGTCGACCTTCGCGCAGTCGGAGATCGTGAGGAATCCGCCGTACGGGGCGCCATGGTCGAGCTCGTCGGTCACGAGGTGGGTGACGCCCGTGATGCGCGTCTTCGAGCGGCGGATGCGGATGTTGCGGCCGTGGTAGTCGTATTTCGATTCGCGGCGGTTGGCGATCGTCGTGAAGGTGCCGCCGGTGAGGGTCAGGGTCGTCTCCGGAAGCGACCGAGCGGAGCACGCGGTAATCTCGTCGAAATCAAAGGTGACGGGGGACGGCAGGCTTCCGTCCGGGTTCACGAGAAAGCTGTCGTTTCGCGGCGAGCCGTTGTCCCGATTCCCGCCGTAGCGGATGAAATCGCGGTGATGGTCGTTGCGCACCGAGACGTACAGCTCCCGCCCGGTCGGATTGGGGACGCGCATCTGTCCGGCTTCGAGCGTTTCGAGGGAGAACGGGATCTCCTCGCCCTCCGGAGGAAGATCGAAGAGCGGCGCGCGAAAATCGTCGAGATCGCGGTCGTCGATCAGAAAGGACGCGCCGGTCCAGTCGGTGTCCGTGCGGATGACGGCGGTGGCGGCCTTCGGCGCGATAAAATAAACGGCTCCCTCCTTCGCGCGGACGGGGACGCCCAGGCGGTTGGCTTCTTCGTGCGCCGCGACGATGGCGGGCATGTCGTCGTGATGTCCGTCACCGACGGCGCCGAAGGCTTCGTAGGTGATCGCATGGTCAGTCTGATTCATGACGCACTCCTTGCTATGATGGTCATTCCGGCACGCGCGCGGTGAGATACCAGCGCTCCGTCGTGTCCGTGACCGGATGGAAGGCATGATCCGTCGAGACGTTCACAAGCGCCATGCCTGCTCGTCCGAGGGCGTTTTCGATCGCGCGCAGGCCCCATGCCCGCTCCCGCACGGCGCCGTCCTCACGCATCCAGACGCCGTCCTTTTCTTCAAACACGGTCAGGTAAAAGTCGGCGAGATCCCCCTTTTTCGAGAGGCGGTTCCGCCAGCAGCACATCACGCCGTCGTCCTCGAGGATGTAGTCGCAGTCGGCATAGACCGTGCGAAATTTGAAGGGGGTGTTGAGGTCGAAGCAGAAGAGGCCGCCGGGTTCGAGGTAATTCTTCACGAGGGCGAAGCAGGCGTCGAGATCCTCCCGCGACGTCAGGTGATTGATCCCGTCGAGGCAGCAGACAACCGCCTGCACCGTGCCGTAGAGCTCAAAGGAGGTCATGTCGCCGGAGAGGAACAGGATGTCACCGAGGCCCTCTTCCCTTGCCTTCCGGTCCGCCTCCGCGAGCATTTCGTCGGAGAGGTCAAGGCCGATCATGTCATACCCGCGGCGGGCGAGCTCCAGCGTCATCGCGCCGGTCCCGCACGCAAGGTCGAGCACGGACGCGGGTTTCTCTTTTCCGTATTTCCGGAAGCAGGCTTCGATGAAATCCGCCCACCCGCTGTAATCGACGGTCCCGTTCAGGCGGTCATACACCGGCGCGAGGATCGAATAGCCCTTCATCCGCGGTCCTCTTTCCCCGTCATTTCGGGACGGACGACACCGCGTTCGCCGAGCCGCCGCAGGATTTCGGTATAGCCGTCGCTCCCGTATTTCAGGCAGCGGTTGATGCGGCTGATGGTGGCGGTGGAGAGCCCGGTCTTCTCGGTGATTTCGGTGTAGACGGTATTTTCCTCCAGCATTCCGGCGACGCACATCCGCTTCGCCATTTCGCCGATCTCCTTGATCGTGCAGAGATCGTCGAAGAAATGGTAGCAGTCCTCGACGGTCTCGAGGGTGAGGATGGCCTCGAAGAGGTAGTCTTTCAAAGGATCGTGTTTGATGTTCGGCATGGGAACCTCCCGCTGTGGAATTCTTTGGCTGCCCCTATTATACACCAACGATTTAACAAAGTAAAGTGCCTCGGAGAAATCTTTCTTGCGAATGCGGAAGGTTTGTGCTATAATAAAGAAAAACGCGCGCGTCACGCGCCGACAGGAAACGATATGAAGACCCGAACCCTCACCCTCTCCGGCCCCGGACCGCTGCGTCTCGCCGTCTGCGCCGACTTTCATTCCGCCTACCGTCCGATGCCTGTGGAAAAGGCGATCGCGCGGCTCGGGGACGTTCGCCCGGATCTGATCCTCGGCCCCGGGGATTTCTTCAATTACAGCGACGAGATCGCCGTCGATGATTTTTCCAACCGGAACGCGCTCGCATTCCTCCGGGGAGCCGCGGCCATCGCGCCCGTCTATTATTCGACCGGGAATCACGACCGTGGGCTTTCCCCGGAGAACCGCCGCATTCTCGAGGACGCCGGGGTGCACCCGCTCCTGAATGAATTCGTGCATGTCGGAGCGCTCGTGATCGGCGGGCTGTCCTCGACGGGACCCGTCGGGCGGCACAGGCTGCGGCCGGAAGACCTGCCGGACTGCGGGACGTTTCTCGACGATTTCGCGCGCGAGCCGGGATTTCACATCCTGCTCTGCCATCACCCGGAGTACTGGGAACCGCTTGTGAGGGACCGCGGGATCGAGCTGACGGCGGCGGGTCACGCGCACGGCGGGCAATGGCGGCTTTTCGGGCGTGGCATCTACGCGCCGGGTCAGGGGCTGTTCCCGCGATACACGAGCGGGCTGTATGCGTCGGGGTCGTCGGAGATCCTCGCCGTGAGCCGGGGGATGACCAATTCAATGCCGCTCATCCCGCGCTTCTTCAACCCGACGGAGATCCTCGTGCTCGAGATCGTTCCGGAGGCATGAGAAAAGCCGCACCGGGGGTGAGCCGATGCGGCGGGGGGAGTTATTCGAATTCGTAACGAAGGACACAGGTTTCGTCTCCACAGACATAGCGAGCGGCATAGGCAAAATTGTAGTCGCCTTTTTCCGTGATGATCACCCCATTTCCCTGCTTTATCTTCGGGACACCGCGGGATCTCGGAACGGCGCGATAAAGAGCGGTATAACCGTCGCATCCCAAGTCGTTGCGCTCTTCTCTCGCTTTTGGGAGTTTCCCGGTGTAGGAGAAGTACTGCTCAAAATAGGGATAGATGCGCGGGCAATATGTCATTTTTTCGTATTCGTGGAATTCATCCTCCGCGCAAACCTCGAAACCGCACTCTTCGCCCTCATTGATGAAGACCGCCGTCAGCTTGATAGACTTCCCGTGGCCTCCAAGTCCAAGCGTGAGTTCGTCTTCGGGAATGTTTCCCCCGTGATCGGCCAAGGTTTTATTGATTTCCTTAAAACGATCCGAAGTGGAAAGATCCCACGTGGAAGCCGCTCCTGCATAGCTTGCGGCCTCTCCCTCGATATTAACAAGGAAATGAGAAACAGGCACCTCCTTTTTGAATTCGATATGCGGAATCAGCTCTTCCAGCGATTCCTCGATCCCCCGGCAATGCGGGCAGGACGCGAGGTGTTCGGCGACCTGTGCCCGGCGCTCTGGACTGAGCTTTCCTTTCGCGTACATGAACAGATAATTCTTCGCTTTTTCACACGTCATGGTCGTTTCTCCTTTTTCTTTTTCGGGAATCCCGAGATCCCGCCGGATCCGCTCGATGGCGTAGTGGGTCGAGCTTTTGACGCTCCCCGCGGGGATGTTCATCCGCCTTGCCACCTCGTCCACCGGAAGATCCATGAGGAACCGGAACGTCATCACCTGCCGGTACTTATCGGGCAGGCTGTCGATCGCCGAGAGGACGGAGGCAATCATTTCCCGCCGCTCGACCTCGTCGAGGGGATCCGGGATCTCCCGGTCGGCGAGGCGGGTGAGGATCGGGTCCTCGTCTTCTTCGGCTGCGTCGAGGGAGAAAACGACGATGTCCGGTCGTCCGAAGAGCGCATTCCGCACGATGTTTGACGCGATCCGCGCGAGCCAGTGCCGGAGCATACCGCGCTCTTCGTAGGTATCGTATGCGCGGAACGCCCGCAGCCAGACCTCCTGCGCGAGATCCTCCGCCGTTTCGCGGTCCGCTGTCTTCGATCGGACGTACCGGTAGATCCAGTCGGCGTTCTCCTCGACGATCTCCTCGAACGGTCTCTTCATCGCTTCCCCTCCCTTCATCCGTTTTGTGCGCACACTTATTATAACAAATTCCGGCGGAAAAGGTTCAACATTCCGGCAGAATAAACGTAAAAAAAGGAGTTTTTCCATGGTCAGGCCCGTCATCCGCGACACCTTCCTCCTCTCGCAGAAATCTGCCCCCGCGACGCCGGACGATCTTGACGCCGTCCGCGATCTGATCGACACGCTCGATGCGAACCGGGATCGCTGCGTCGGCATGGCGGCGAACATGATCGGCGTGCTGCGGCGCATCATCGCTGTCATGGACGGGGAGAAGATCCTCGTGATGCTTAATCCGGAGATCGTGAAGGCGTCCGGTCCGTACCACACGGAGGAGGGATGCCTGTCCCTCGACGGCACGCGGCCGACGCGTCGGTACCGGTCGATCAAGGTCCGGTGGCAGGATGAAACCTTCCGGGTGCGGATCCGGACGTTCGAGGGGTTCACCGCCGAGATCATCCAGCACGAGATGGATCACCTCGAGGGGGTTGTGATCTGATCCCGCATAAACAAAAAAGGGCTGTCGCATGAACTCCAAGAAACGGAGAAATGCGACAGCCGTTCTCTTTACATAGCACTTTCGGCGTTCTTTTTCTCCTTTATCGAGGAGAAAAAGAACCAAAAAGAGGAACTCTCTGGAAGGCTTGGGTGTTCCGCACTCTGCGGAGTGCGGGTCAGGGCGTTGCCCCGACACCCTACCACCTTTTGAAAAAGGTGGACG
>JAFPWV010000122.1 GCA_017412675.1 Clostridia bacterium | reverse complement strand
GACTCCGTCGAGGCAAGGAGTGTACAGCGAACTGTTAGGGCTGGATCGAACACATACCCGCTGCACCTTTGCTGGTGAAAGCCTGACGAGGAAAGCTGCCTCTTTGGCGTTGAGCGTATTATGTGCGCCTTTGGCTGCCTGACGCGGAACTGGCCCCTGTAATCAAGAATGGATGAGACGTTATGCCCCATTGAACGGAGCTTCAGAAAGAAAAAGGAGGTTGGACCTGAGGAGGGGTGGAGTCCAGAGGCGGGGAACGCGCCTTTGGGAGCGGTGATTGACAAGAGGGCGGCTCCGGAGCCCTCTTGTCCGCCAGCCGCGCAGGCGAAAAAAACGAGTGATTTCGCTGAACATCCCCGCAAACGTTAGTGCGCAAACAGACGAAGCGATCCAACCCGCTCTTCGCGGGCTTGCGAAGTGAGCCCGCCACCTGTCCCCGGGCACTGCCCGGCCGCGCAAAGAAAATACTTCCGAAATTTTAATTTTCCCCCTTGACATCCCGCCGTTTCTGTGTTATACTACCCCTCGAATTGACAAGTCAACCCGTGATCGGCCGGGTAGGAAAGGAGGTGCGGCAGCGCGCATGGATTTGTCCTATGACGACCGCTTCGTGAGGTTTTCGATGGAGACGGAAGCGCTCGCGAAGGCCCTGCAGAAATATAAAAACGACTGTCTCGAACGCTTCGGCCTGCGCAGCATGCACCTCATGACCCTCTGGTGCCTCTGGCGCAACAAGGACGGGCTCACCGCCGGGGACCTCTCCCGCCTCTGCAGCGTGGATAAGGCGTTCGTCTCCCGCGTGACCGGCGAGCTCGGCGAACTCGGCTATGTCGACCGCGGAGAGGATCGGGGAAGGCGGAGCCGCATCCTCACCCTCACCGCGCGCGGACGGGAGATCATGAAGGAAATCGACGGGATCCTCCGCTACTCGGTGGAGCGCATCACCGACGGCGTCGGACGCGGCCAGATGGAAGCCTATTACGGCGTCCTCGACCGGTTCCGGCAGAACATCGACACCCTCACGGAAAACCACCAGAACGGCACATCGCCGTCAGACGATCAGACAAAGGCGGAATCATGAAAAACCTCAAAAAAACATACAAAGTCAGGAACCACAAGAAGACCGAGCACATCTACACCCTCTGCGGCGACGTTTCGGAATACCTCGACGTCCTCGCCACCCACGACAGCAGCACCATGTTCGTCTGGAAGGAGAAGGGCGAGCGGCGCGAGATCACCTACCTCGATTTCGTCGAAGCCGTCCGCGCGCTCGGCCTCGGCCTCGAAGAGATCTTCGGAGCGAGCACCGGGGAGCATCCCGTCCGCATCGCCGTGATCGGGGAATCCTCGCCGAAGTGGTTTGCTTCGTATCTCGCCGTGATGGCGGCCGGATATACCGTCGTCCCGATGGACAAGGAGCTCGCGGTCTCCGAGATCGGCGGCTTCCTGAAATTCGCGGGGATCACGGGAGCCGTGTATTCCGCGTCCTTCGCGGCGGCGTTCGAGGAGATGGCTCCGACGCATGAGACGCTCGACGTCCTCATCCCGATGTCCGATCCCGAATCCGACGCGCCCGAGGGCGTGAGACGCATCTCCTTCAACAGCCTCTGCGCGCTCGGCAGAAGCACGGGCCGCGAATTCGAGCCGGACGACGACCGGGAACGCGTCGCAGAGCTCCTCTTCACCTCCGGGACGACCGGAAGCTCGAAGTGCGTCATGCTCTGCCAGCGGAACATCTTCGCGGCGATGGGCGCGGCCTGCGAATCCGTTGACTTCCGCTCCGACGACGTCCTCGTCTCGGTCCTCCCCCTGCACCACACCTACGAGCTCACCTGCACCTGGCTCGCCGGCCTCAACTTCGGCCTCACGATCTGCATCAACGACTCCCTGCGCAACGTTCTGAAGAGCTTCCGCGAGTATCAGCCCACGGGCCTCGTCCTCGTCCCGCTCTTCATCACCACCATGTATAAAAAGATCCTCACCGAGGCGAAGAAGTCCGGCAAGGACAAGATCCTGCAGGGCGCGATCAAGGCGGCGCACGCCATGAGCATGATGGGCGTCGACATGAGCGACAAGCTGTTCGGCGACGTGCGCGAGGCCTTCGGCGGACGGCTCGAGAAGATCGTCTGCGGCGGCGCGGCGCTCAACCCCGAGCTGATCGAGATCTTCGAGACCTTCGGCATCTCGATCTACGAGGGCTACGGGATCACCGAGTGCGCCCCGCTCGTGGCAGTCACGCCGTACTACAAGCGCAAGCCCGGTTCGGTCGGCCCGGCGGTCCCCTGCTGCGAGGTCCGGATCGACGGCACCGAGGCGGACGAGGACGGTCACGTCACCGGTGAGATCCAGGTCCGCGGCGACAACGTCATGCTCGGCTACATGAACAACGAAGAGGCGAACGAAGGCGCGTACACCGAGGACGGCTGGTACCGCACGGGCGACGTCGGGTACATGGATCCCGATGGCTACATCACGATCACGGGCCGCATGAAGTCCGTCATCGTGCTCGACAACGGCAAGAACGTCTTCCCGGAAGAGATCGAGGAATACCTCGAAGACATCGACCTCATCGCGGAGAGCGTGGTCGTCGGGCGCGAGGAGGAGGACGGCACGCACCTCGTGGCGGTGATCTTCCCGAACTACGCGAAGTACACGGCCCTGCAGGAAAACGAATTCCGCACGGAGATCCAAAAGCGGATCACGGCCCTCAACAAGCGCCTGCCGTCGTTCAAGCAGATCCACAAGCTCGAATTCCGGAAGACGGAGTTTGAAAAGACGACGACGAAGAAGATCAAGCGGCATCTGGTGAAATAAAACAACGGGAGCTGTTGCACGAACTTCTGAACAGGGAGAAGTGCAGCAGCTTTTTGATTTCCGCGAGGACCAGCTGTGCCGCAGCGCAAAACGTGAACGCACCGCGCGTTATGGAGCTGTCGCAAAACCAACTTGGTGCTGGTTGTCCATACTACCCAGCTTCAGCTTGTCATTGCGAGGAGCGATTCCCAAGGATCGCGACGTGGCAATCTCTCCAAAATTGGTGAGCAGGACGGAAACCGGGGACCATGATGGATTTGCTATCAATGACATTGTCACCAATCCTCTGCCACCGTCTTCCGGTTTGGAGAGATTCCCGGCGGAATAGACAATGTACAGCGGCAGCGTAACCGCATCCGGAACCCGGTTTCAAAGCGGTATGATCTTCTTGCAGGGGGATATAACAGCCCCTCTTTTTGCGCGAAAAAACCGCCCGGAGGTCGGTCCGAGCGGCATTTCGGTCAATAGCAGAGCGCGGGGGTTACGGTTCTCTTTGTTTTCGCTGCATTTTTTCGACTTCTTCCCCGACCGCGTGCCAGTACCATCTCATCGCTTCCTCCGGGATCGCGCCTTCCATGTACGCGGCTTCCACATGGGAAAGCAGATGCGCGGTGTACGGGGCAAGGATCTTCAAAACGCGCCAGCTCAGCTCCCCGTTGATCGCGCGGGTGAAGAGCGTGAAGCGGGATTCTTCGTCGAGCAGGGGCATGATATGGGAGATGAACTCCATCTCTTCCGCTCCGTCCACCGAGTCGAACCGGACATTCCGGAGCATTTCTGCCGTGGCGCTGTCCGAGAGATACCGGGAGAGCTCCACGACCTCCGTCATGTCGATCCCCTGCGGCTTGAGCTTCGCGGAGATCTTTTCGAGATCGCTCGGGCGGAGCAGCGGCGCGAGATTTTTCACGTCTTCCATGGAGTCCGCCTCGCTTTCGATTCCTTTTGCAAGATTGGTGAGCACCTTCGATTCCCCGTCCGAGGGCGTTCCGGCCGCGATGAGGGATTCGACGGTCACGCCGAAAACCGCGGCGATGTCGGTGAGGATCGAGATGTCCGGGAAGCTGTCGCCGGTTTCGTACTTGGAAACGGCCTGCCGCGTGACGTTCAGGCGGTCGGCGACCTCCGACTGGGTCATATCGGCCCGCTTGCGGAGTCTGGCGAGATACCCGCCGAATTTCTGCGTATCGAACATGGGAATCATCCTTTCCGTCAATGTCAGTCCGAGGCCCGGGCTCATCCTGCGTCTTAATGATACCACGGATCGCGCCGCGCGTCAAGCAAAGAGGAGTTGCGCGCGAAAAAACCGCCCGGTTTTCGGCCGAGCGGCTGTGATCCTGTCGCTTGTTCGCTGCGCTTTACTTGCTCGTGACGATCATGGTGCGGGTCTCGGCGTCGTAATCGACGTTGAAGCCAAGCGCCGCGCCGAGATCGCGGAGGCCGAAGAAGTTGTTCCCACCGAGGTTGTACGCCGTGAGCGCGACGGCCTCGCCGTTGATTTTCAGGCTCTGGCGGCTCAGGACGCAGGTGGCGGATTTGTCATCCCCGATGACCAGCTCGCTGCCGTTCGGTGTGTACGGCGCGCCGGTCGTGACGGCGATGGTCTGCGTCGCGGCGTCATAATCCACGCTGAACTGGGAGGAGGTGCCGTTGAGCAGCGCGGCGATGTCGCGGAGCTTGAAGTAGTTCTTGTCGTTGATGTTGTAGATCTCCGCGGTCTTTTCCGCGCCGTTGACCGTCAGACGCTGGGAGGTCGGGACGACGTTCAGCTTTTCAGTGGCAGGTGCGGGTGCGGCCGCTTCCTCGGCGCCGAGGCGGACGAAGTAGTTGAAGTCGCCGGTGTTGAGCTCGATGTAGGCGAGCGGGCAGTCGACTCCCTGCGGAGAATGCGCGACGGTTCCGTCAAGCCAGTCGGAGACGGTTCCGGTGGCGACCTGAATATGGTAGAAGGGCGGCGTGTATTCATAGTGATCGCCGCTGATGACGACGCCCGCTGCGGTCGTTTTGTCCCCGAGCTGGCTGTCGCTGACGGTGACGCGGCTGCCGGGCTTGACGGTGATGATGTGCAGGTTTTCGCTGGTGTAGAAATGGGTCCCGTCCATCGTGGCGGTGATCGATCCCGTTTCCTGCTTGGCGGCTTCAAACGTGACCGTAACCTTCGCTTCTCCCCAGTAATCGGTCAGGCCGGTGAGGGTGAGCGGCGCGTAATCGGCGGCGGATGCGGCAACGGCGAGCGCGGCGCAGGCGAGGAGGGCGATCAGCAAAGAAAGCGCTTTTTTCATGATGATTTCCTTTCTCCAATCTATTCGCATGAGCGCGGATTCGGCAGGTTTTCCGGAGAACGGGATCCTCGGGAAAAATCCTGCCGTACAAAATTATACCTCCGCTCCATTTCCCTGTCAAGCAGTTTCAGAAAACTTTCCGGGACCCCTGTACTTGCCGCGGCTTTTGTGCTATAATGGAAAAAATCTCAGACAACGGAGTAGAAAATGCGCGCCGTATCATCCCGCCGTGTCCGTCACTTTGATTTCAAAAAGAAGCCCCACCGGCCGTCGTTCCTCATGGGCGTCGCCAAAGCCATCATCAGCTGGCCCGACCTCAAAAAGCGCGGAGCCGTCATCCGCCGCCACGATATGGAAGAGCTCGACGGACGGCCGTACCTGCTCTTCATCACGCATTCCTCGATGGTCGACTTCAACGTCATGCTGAAGGCCACCCATCCCGATCCCGTGAGCAACGTCATGTCCCTCGAGGGCTTCAACACCTACACCGAACCGCTGATGCGCTCCCTCGGCGTGCTCGGCAAACGGAAGTTCGTGACCGACATCAATCTCATCCGCAACATCCGCTACTGCCTCCACACGCTCGGCACGATCTTCGTCATCTTCCCGGAGACGCGGTATTCCCTCGACGGCTGCACGTCGTATCTTCCGGAGTCGCTCGACTCCCTCGTGAAGAGCATGAAGGTCCCCGCCGCCGTTCTGCGCATCCACGGGAATTTCGTCACGAATCCGCAGTGGAACAAGATCAACAAAAAGACCTTCGTCGAGGCGGACCTCTTCCCGGTCGTGAAAGCCGAGGAGCTGCCCGCGCTCACGGAGGAAGAGATCTTTCGCCGCATTTCCGAGGCGTTTGTTTATGACGACTACGCGTGGCAGCGCGAGAACCGGATCGCGGTCGATGACGAAGAGCTCACGCGCGGTCTGCATTGCCTCCTCTATAAGTGCCCGCATTGCGGCGCGGAGTTTCAGACCGATTCCGCCGGCCATGAGCTCTGGTGCAACGCGTGCGGCAAGCGCTGGCGGCAGGACGAATACGGCGTGCTGAGCGCGGAGGACGGCGAGACGGAATTCTCCCACATCCCCGACTGGTCGAAGTGGGAGCGTGAATGCGTGCGGCGCGAGGTGGAGGACGGGACCTACCGCTTCGAGGACACCGTCCGCGTGGAGACCCTCCCCGGAAGCCTGAAATTCTACAACCAGGGCGAGGGGACCTTCGTGCAGACGCCCGAGGGCATCCGGATCGAATGCACGGCCTACGGTCAGCCGAAGACCATCGTCAAGCCCGCCCTCGCGCAGTACAGCGTTCACATCGAATACGACTACCTCGGCCGCGGCGACTGTGTGGACGTGTCCGAGCTCGACGACAGCTACTGGTGCTATCTCTCGAAGCGGGATCAGGTGACGAAGATCAGTTTCGCCACGGAAGAGATCTACAAGGCCGCGCGCGCCCGAGCGGACGAAAAAGCCAGACTCCGCCGCGAAGCGCGTCATCAATCCTAAGAAAGCGGGGGACACAGATGGACGAACTTCTTCTGTCGGTACGGGACGCGACGGTCGGATGGGGGGACGTGCGGCTGTGCGCCGGGATCACGTTCGATCTCCGCGCCGGGGAATATCTCTCGGTCGTCGGCCCGGCAGGCTGCGGCAAAAGCGCGCTCATCGCGTCGATTTTGGGCGTCGAACCGCTCAAGGCCGGGGAGATCCGGTATGAGAACGGCCTCACCCGCGCGGACATCGGCTGCCTGCCGCAGGAAAACGATCTGCGCGGGGCGTCGACGGTGAGGGAGATCGTGCTCGCAGGCATCGTCGGACACACCCGGCATATCTTTGTCGGAAAAGAGGAAAAGGAGCTTGCCGCCGACGCGATGGAGCGGATGGGACTCACGGCCCTCGCCAAGCGGCGGTTCGGCGATCTCTCGGGCGGTCAGCGGCAGAAGGCGCTTCTGGCCCGTGCGCTCTGCGGTGCGAAGCGGCTCCTGCTCCTCGACGAGCCGATGAAGGGCCTCGACGCGTACGCGAAGGACGAGATGTACAACGAGATCGCGCGCATCCGGGACGAGGGACGCGTTGCCATCGTCATCGTCGACCGCGACGCCGTGGACGGGACGGTGCTCCACCTCTCGGACGACGTCATGCTCTTCTGCGGCCCCGTCGAGGAATACGTCGAATCCGTCCCCGGCAGGCTCTATTTCGCCGGAAGAACGATCTGACCCGGAGGCGCCCATGTCCGTCCGAACCGATTACCGCCACACCATCTACGCAAGCTACATCGGCTATATCACGCAGGCCGTCGTGAACAACCTCCCGACGCTGTTGTTTCTGACGTTCCGCGACACCTTCGGCATCCCGCTCGCCGAGATCACGCTGCTCATCACGTTCAACTTCGGCACGCAGCTCCTCGTCGACATGCTCTCGGCGCGCTTCGTCGACCGGCTGGGGTACCGCCCGTGCGTCCTCGCGGCCCATCTCTTCGCGGCGGCGGGGCTCATCGGCATGGCATCGCTGCCGTACCTGTTCCCCGATCCGTTCTGGGGCCTCCTCGTCTCCGTCCTGCTCTACGCGATCGGCGGCGGGCTGACCGAGGTGCTCATCAGCCCCATCGTCGAGGCCTGCCCGACGGACAACAAGGCCTCGGTCATGAGCCTCCTGCACTCCTTCTACTGCTGGGGGACCGTCGGGGTGATCCTTCTGGCGACGCTCTTTCTGACCTTCGTCGGGCGGGAGCATTGGCAGCTGCTCTGCGTCCTGTTCTCCCTCATCCCGCTCGCAAACACCGTCTATTTCTCCCTCGTCCCGATCGCGCGGCTGACGGAGGACGGCGAGGGCATGACGATCCGCAAGATCCTCTCGTCCGGGCTGTTCTGGCTCTTCGTCGTGCTGATGGTGACGTCCGGCGCGTCCGAGCAGGGCATGGTGCAGTGGGCGTCGGCGTTCGCGGAGGCGGGACTCGGCGTCTCGAAGACCGTCGGGGATCTGCTCGGCCCGTGCCTATTCTCCGTTTTGATGGGCGGCGCGCGGGTCTTTTACGCGAAGATGAGCGAGCGGATCGACCTCGTCTCCTTCCTGATCGCGAGCGGCGTCCTCTGCATCGCAACCTATCTCGTCGCCTCCTTCTCCCCGTCCCCGGCGGTGTCCCTCGCGGCCTGCGCGGTGTGCGGCATCTCGGTGGGGATTTTGTGGCCGGGCGTGTTTTCCGTGGCGTCGGCGACCTTCCGGCGGGGCGGGACGGCCCTGTTTGCCCTCCTCGCGCTGGCGGGGGACCTCGGATGCGCGGGCGGCCCGACGACGGTTGGCTTTTTGTCCGGCCTGCTGGGTGACGACCTCAAGCGCGGGCTGGCGTTCGGCGCGCTCTTCCCGTTCCTGCTCGTCCTCTTTGCCGCGCTCTTGTGCCGCATCCGGAAGCGGGGAGGCGGAGAGGGCGAAAACTGAATCACCCATGAGACCGTGCGCTGCGCGGTCTTTTTGTGTTCAACGTTCCGTTGAAGCGGTCTTGCCGACGCGTCGCTTCTCACGGGTCTCTCTTTGTGCTATACTGAACCTGCGGATCCGCAGAACCGACAAGCCGATCATCGCTGAAAGGCTGAACGAATGAGAAAGGAGAAACAGATATGGATAATACCGCAAAAAACGCGAGACCTTCGGGATCCCTCGGAAAGAACATCCGACGGCTTCGGCTCGAGAAAAACATGACGCAGGAGGAGCTGGCGCTGCGGCTGAACGTCACGGCGCAGGCGGTAAGCAAGTGGGAGAACGAAACCGGGATGCCGGACATCTCACAGATCGTGCCGCTCGCAAGCGTTTTCGGCACCTCGACCGACGTCCTTTTCGGTCTTGACGGCCGGACGGAGGACGGGGAGGCGCTGCAGCTCATCGCGGAGGCATACCGGGGCGTCCGTCCGGGCGAGGTCGAGACCTGCCTCGCGGCGTATGACAAGCTCCTCGCCGGGGCCGAAAAATACCCGGGCAGCATGGCTCTGCTCGTCAACTGCATGAACCTCGGGCTTTCCCTCTGTCTGCGGGACTCTCGAAATCCGGGAAGCGAATGGTGTTTCGCGGGCGAGCGGGCGGATCGGATCGCAGAGGAATGCGAGCGGCAGGCGCTGTCCATCCTCACATGCGCGCGGAACGGCGAGGCGGGGGAAGACGACGCGATGCGCGCCCGTGAGGTGCTCGTCTATCTGTATGCCGACCGGGGCGATTTCGCACGCGCCGAAGCAGCGGCATGGAAATTCCCGATCCGCTCTGACTTCACATCCGGCTCCCACCTCGCATACGTGAACGAGCGCCGCGGCGCATGGGACAAGGTCGCGGAGAATCTCTGCACCGATCTAACCTACGGTCTTCAGCACATCGAGGACAGCGCGGCGCGTCTCGGGCGGGCGTATCTCGCGCGGGGTATGGCGGAGGAAGCGATCGCGGTCTATGAAAGCATTTTCGGCGTCATCCGCGCGGTCTACCGTGACGCCTGCCCGTGGCCTTTCCACAACTTCGACTCCGGAGACTGCCATTTCCTGCTCGCGGAAGCCTATCTTGCACGGGGGGACCGCGACCGCGCCGTCGGGTGTCTCGAAGCGACGGTCCGATATGCCGAATGGGCGGATGAGACGGCAGAGAACACCGGCTCTGTAGGCTTCGATACGCCGTGGCTGCGGGAATCCGGGTTGAAGAACGATGTCGGGCGGGATGCCTTTCGGCTGAGCGCGGCACGCCCCAGACTCCTCGCTAAGCTGAACGCTCCGGCCATGGCGCCGCTGCGGGACGATCCGCGGGTCATCGCTTTGATCGAGAAGATCGATTCGTGGACGGATGCCGTTTCGTGCGAGGCAAACGCAAAAAAAGATTGACAAGCCGCGACGGATGTGATAAAATGAAGAAAAAAGAGCCGCGGCGGATCGTCTGACGCGGCGGAGAGCGGGGAACGATATGAAACACATCGGCAGGATCGGAAGCGCGCGGCGGATCGTCTGTCTCGTTTTGGGAGCTCTGATGCTCGCCGGGCTTGTCTCCTGCGGGCGGAAGCCGGAGACCGGGGACGGGATGCCCGAGCCCGCGCCGGAGATGCTGACGGGCATTTTCAGCGCCTCCCCGCTCGATCTCCCGGACGGATATGTCAACGAAGACCTCCGCTCGATCCCGCCCGCGCCTCTGGAGGACGGCAGGATCCTCGCCTACGGCGTGCGCTTCACGCTTGCGTCGGACGGATGGACGGTGCAGCGGGCTGAGCACGCGGTGTTCTCCCTCGATCCGGCGGGCGGGGAGGCGCGGACCGTGTGCGGATTCGAGCTCGATGCGGGCGCGACGGTCCAGACCGGATGCTTCGCCGGGGATTCCTTCCTCTTCGTCACCTGGGAGAACGCGGTGCGGACCCTGTATCGGGCGGACCTCCGGACGGGTGAGATCGCCGCGTCCGTCGGGCTGGAGGTCTGCTTCGCGGACGACGGGTTCACCCCGGTGCGGCTCGCCGCGGACGGGGAGGGGAACGTCTGGGCGGCGTGCGGCGCGGAGATCGCGGTCCTGTCCCCCGACCTGGTCCGGCGGGGCAGTCTCCTGACGGACGGCAATGTGCGCGCCTTCGCGGCAGATCGGAACGGGTCGGTCTGGATGCACGTCGGACAGACGATTTCAAAGCTGGACGCGGACGGTCCCGCCGTCGGGGAATCGGAGGAGCTGCCGGCGGACGCGTCGTCGTTCTGGTTCGCGCCGGGGTACGATCTCTACTACGGGAACGCCTCGCGGGTCTGGGGCAGGAGTACCGCGGAGGAGGCCACCCTCGTGTACAGCGGCGCGGCATCCGGGTTCGTGTCGTCCGAGGTCTGGCCGTGCGCAGTCGTCGACGCCGAAACCTTCCTATTTTATCAATGCAGGCCGGATCAGTCCAATCCCGCGCTCGCCTACGCGAAGAAGCAGCCGGATCTCGATGTGTCGGACCTCGAGGTGCTCCGCGTCGCGGTCCTCTCGAGCTCCGCGGCCGCCGAATATGACAACCTTCTCGTCGGCTTCCGGCGGGAGCACCCTGAGGTCCTCGTGGTGACGGAGGACTACACGCCGTATTTCCGCGATTCCGTCACGGGCCCGAGCGACGCGTTCCTCTTTGACTGGACGAACAACGGATACCGCCCCGACGCCGTGATCGCCTCCGATACGGATGAGGGCTATCTCCATCTGCGCAACCGCGGCCTCTTCGCCGATCTGCGCCCGCGGCTCAGCGACGGGGAATGGGACGATCTCTTCGGGGCTGTGAAAAAGGCGTTCACGGAGGAGGACGGCTCGTTCGTCTCGCTCTGCGGTTCCTTCACGGTCTCGTGCATGATCGGCCGGGCGGAGGACTGGGCCGAAACGGACGTCACGGCGGCAGAGCTGCTCGCTTTTGCGAAAAGCCTGCCCGACGGCGCGGCTCTGACCGACATGGAGTGGCAGGACGGCGCCTCCGCCTCGGCGGTCTTCGAGCCCGTGCTCCAGACCTGCATCGATTGGAAGTCATGGCGGGCGGATTTTTCGGATCCGGTCTTTTCGGAGATGCTCGCCTACCTCAAAACGCTCCCGAAACAGCGGAATTATTTCGGCCTCGAGGAGTTTTCCTTCTGGTCGGAGCGGTGGCAGCTGACGCTCGACGGACGGGTGCGGATCGGGACGGCGGCCCTGCTCCCCTCGAAGGACCCGATCGACTGGTGGCTCGGTTTGGAGGGCGTCTTCGGAGAGGAGGATTTCGCGCTGCTGCGGATGGCCCTTCCGGACGGGGGCCGCACCGGGCAGATCTCGGCGCTGACCTATTCGATGACGAAGGACGCAGAGAACCCGGAGGCGGCGTGGGCATTCATCCGGTTCCTCGCGTCTCCCGAAAATCACCGGAACGTCTCCGGCGACCCCGACGCGTTCGCGGGCATCCCGGTGCAGAAGTCCGTCTTTGACGAGCTGGCCGCGGCGCGGGTGGGGAAACGCTATCTCATCCGCTGGCGCGACCGGGCGGTGTTCAAAGAGGGATCGCTCTACGGCGGCCTCGGAAACGAACCGCACGGGGAGGTGACCCTGACGGCGGAGACGGTCGCCGCGGCGCGGGAATTCTTCGACACCTTCCTCGACGATACGCGGACGGAGACGATCCCGACGGCGGTCTCCGGGATCGTGAGCGAGGAAGTCTCGGCGTATCTCGGCGGCGCGCGGTCTGCCGAGGACTGCGCAAAGATCGTGCAGTCGCGCGTCGATCTGTGGCTCGCGGAGAACAAAAAGTGACGAGGCCCGTTATCAATTGTGAAGAATTGTGAAGAGATTTTGAGCGCGCGCCGCACCGGGACCGGAATCGGAACAAAATACCCAACAGAGCCGAAGGAAAAGCGCGGCTCTGTTGTGATGTTGCAAGAATCGGAAAAAGATGAAGAAAAAGGCTTGACAACGGGTGCGAGAAGTGATAGAATAGCGGGGCTGTCCGGGAGGGAGACCTCAAGGGAAGCGGATCACAAGCGAGCCGGAAGAGCCCCGAAAAGCAGAAGGAAACCCCTGAAAAAAGGACGAAGAAATTTCAGAAAAGGGGTTGACAAAAGGAT
>JAFPWV010000121.1 GCA_017412675.1 Clostridia bacterium | reverse complement strand
GCTGTCGCATGAACTCCAAGAAACGGAGAAATGCGACAGCCGTTCTCTTTCCAGAGCGCTTTCTGCGTTCTTTTTCTCCTTTATCGAGGAGAAAAAGAACCAAAAAGAGGAACTCTCTGGAAGTCTTGGGTGTTCCGCACTCTGCGAAGTGCGGGTCAGGGCGTTGCCCCGACACCCTACCACCTTTTGAAAAAGGTGGACGAAAACTTTTGCCCTATTTGCGACAACCCGATTTCGTTTTCGCGGTCATTCGTCCTCTTCCATCTTCACGACGGCGATGCCGAGCTCTTCGAGCGCCTTCGGATCCGCCGGGGCGGGCGCCTTCGAGAGAAGCTCCGACGCGTTCTGCACCTTCGGGAAGGCGATGACGTCGCGGATGTCCTCGAGGCCGAGGAGCAGGCAGACGACGCGGTCCAGACCGAACGCCAGTCCGCCGTGCGGAGGAACGCCGTACCGGAACGCTTCGAGCAGGAACCCGAACTTCTCCTCCGCTTCCTCCGGTCCGATGCCGAGCGCCTCGAACATCTTCGTCTGCATCTCGGTGGTGTGGATGCGGATCGAACCGCCGCCGAGCTCCGTGCCGTTCAGGACGCAGTCGTACGCTCTCGCGCGGACGGCACCCGGATCGGTGTCGAGCAGGGGCAGGTCTTCTTCCATCGGCATGGTGAAGGGATGGTGCATCGCATAGAAGCGGCCGTCCTCTTCGGAGTACTCGAGAAGCGGGAATTCCGTGACCCAGAGGAAGTTGAACTTCGTCTTGTCGATGAGTCCCAGACGGCGGGCCACTTCGCAGCGGAGCGCGCCGAGGGAATCCCAGACGACCTTGTTCTTCGCGGCGACGAGGAGGGCGAGGTCCCCTTCCCCGACCTGCATCCGGGTGAGGATGTTCTTGATTTCGTCTTCTGTGAGGAACTTGGCAAAGGAGGAGGTCGGCGCGCCGGCGGTGTTCTTGTACCACGCGAGGCCCTTCGCGCCGTAGGTCTTGACGTATTCGGTGAGGGAGTCGATCTCCTTGCGGGTCATCGACGCGCCGCCCGGGACCGTGATGCCGCGCACACTGCCGCCCGCCTCCACCGCGCCGCGGAAGACGGAGAATTCCGAATCCTTGACGAGGTCGGAGACGTCGCAGAGCTCGAGGCCGAAGCGGGTGTCCGGCTTGTCGGAGCCGAAGCGGTTCATGGCTTCCTTCCACGTCATGCGCTTGAAGGGGATCTCGAGGGGCTGATGCAGGAACTCGTCGAAGAGGGTCTTGAGGAAGCCCTCGTTGACGGCCATGATGTCCTCTTCGTCTGCGAAGGACATTTCCTCGTCGATCTGGGTGAACTCGGGCTGACGGTCGGCGCGCAGGTCCTCGTCGCGGAAGCAGCGGGCGATCTGGAAGTAGCGGTCGAAGCCGGAATACATCAGAAGCTGCTTATAGAGCTGGGGAGACTGCGGGAGGGCGTAGAATTTGCCCTGATGGACGCGGCTCGGGACGAGGTAGTCGCGGGCGCCTTCGGGGGTGGGCTTGATGAGACAGGGAGTCTCGATGTCGATGAAGCCCTGTTCGGCGAAATAGTTGCGTGCGATGCGCACGATCTCGCTCCGGGCGATGATGTTGCGCTGGAGATCGGGACGGCGGAGGTCGAGATAGCGGTGCTTGAGGCGGAGCTCCGCCTTGACGTCGCTCTTTTCGACGATGGCGAACGGCGGGGTCTCGGCGGATGCGAGGAGCTTCAGGGAGGTGACGGCGATCTCGATCTCACCCGTCGGGAGATTCGGGTTGATCGCCGCTTCTCCGCGGGAACGCACGACGCCGCGCGCCGCGAGAACGTATTCCGCACGGATGCCGAAGGCCAGATCGAAGATCGCCCGGTCCGTCGATTCGTCGAAGGCGAGCTGAACGAGGCCCGTCCGGTCGCGCAGGTCGATGAAGATGAGGGAGCCGAGGTCGCGCTGTCTCTGGCACCAGCCGGTGACGGCGACTTCACGGCCGATGTCCTTCGCCGTCAGGGTGCCGCAGTAGTCGGTGCGTTTGTCCGCTTTGGTGAATGATTCCATGGTGATTTTATCCTTCCTTGCTTGTTAGCTTCTTAATAAATTCATCGGGTTCTTCGGTTCGGAAGCCTCTCGGAATCGGTGCCGATATGATCTTCATACCGCATGATACCACTTCCCTTCGTGAAACTTTCTGAGCGGATTTCAGGTTTCCTCGCCGAAACGCTGCCGGAGCGCTTCGAGGGTTTCCGCATCGCAGACGACGAACGCGCCGTCATCCGCCGGAGCCTTGTCCGTGACGGCGACCTTGGCGGAGTCGTTGACGAGGCTGTCGATCACGGGGCGCATGGCTGCGGGATCCTCGGCGACGACCGTGACCTTCACGCCCGCGCGGACGAGGAGCTCCCAGAGACGCTCGTCGGGGAGGAATCTCCCGTCGATGACGGCGGAGGTGATCCCGACGTTTTCGTACATCGCCCGGTTTTCGCTCCACGAGCGGCCCATGTTGCGCTCGAACTTCTTGACGTAGACCGTCTCGAATTCCTCCGCGGTGATGGAATAGCACTCCATCATATCGAGGAGATACATGAGGTGGTCGGCGACTTCTTCGATGAAGTGCTCGCGGACGGCGGGGTTCTCCATGATCCCGTACGAACCCTTCTTTTTGATGATCGAGATCGCTTCGCCGAGCTCATCCATGCTCCAGAGGAGGGAGAACGGGCCTCCTTCCGGTATCCGGTCAACAATCCAGCCTTTTTCCACGGCCAGATCGTGCTGCATTTTCAGAAAATCCGCAAATTCCATGTCAGCCTCTCTTCCCCGTGAGGAATTCCGCGATCCCGTCGAGGGAGACCTCGGTCTGTTCGCTCGTCGCCATCTCCTTGATGACGGCGCGGCCGGACGCGATCTCGCTGTCTCCGAGGATCAGCACATACCGCGCGGCGATCTTGTCGGCGTATTTCATCTGCGCCTTGAGGGAACGTCCCATGATGTCGCTGTCGGCGTTGATCCCGGCGCGGCGCAATTCCGTGACGATCTCGGCACCCCGGACGGCGGCTTCTTTTCCCATCGCGGCGATGTAGAGCTCCGGGACCGCGAGCGGGGGGACCTCGACGCCGTTCTGTTTCATCGCCAGGATCAGGCGCGTGATGCCCATGCCGAAGCCGATGCCGGCCATCTTCGGTCCGCCGAGCTCTTCCATGAGGCCGTCGTAGCGTCCGCCGCCGCAGACCGTGCTCTGGGAGCCGATGCCCTCGGCGATGAACTCGAAGACGGTGCGGGTGTAATAGTCGAGGCCGCGGACGATGTGCGGATCGATGACGTATTCGATCCCGCAGGCGTCAAGATAGGTTCTCAGCTCGGCGAGGTGCTCGGCGCATTCCGGGCAGAGGTGGTCGATCGTGAGGGGCGCTCCTTCGGCGACCTTTTTGCAGGAATCGTTCTTGCAGTCGAGGACACGAAGGGGATTCGATTCCATGCGGTCGAGGCAGGTGTCGCAGAGCTCCTCCCGATGCGCGCGCAGGTAATCGACGAGCGCTTCGCGGTACTTCGGACGGCACGCGGGGCATCCGATCGAATTGATGTGCAGGCGGACGTTTTGGAGCCCGAGCTTTTTGATGACGGTGTCGGCGAGGGAAATGATCGTGAAATCCGCTCCAGCGCCGGGCGCGCCGAACATTTCGGTGCCGAACTGGACGAATTCGCGGCTCCTTCCGGCCTCCGGCTTCTCATAGCGGAAGCAGTTGATGAGGTAGAAGTATTTGAGCGGAAGGGTGTCCGTCGCTTTTCCGTTTTCGATGATCGCGCGGGCCACAGAGGCGGTCCCCTCGGGACGGAGCGCGTAGACCGTGCCGTCCTTGTCGGTGAAGGTGTACATCTCCTTCTGCACGACGTCGGTCGTCTCACCCACGCCGCGCTTGAAGAGACCGATCTCCTCGAAGGTCGGCGTGCGGATCTCGGTGAAGCCCGAGCGTTCGGCGGCTTCTCGCACGATCTTTTCTATATAGTTCCACGCGAAGATCTCCGGGGACATGACGTCCATCGTTCCGCGCGGCTTTGCGATTTTTTCCATAAGCTGTTCTCCGTTTCTGATTCTGACTCCATATTATAACAAAACCGCGGCCCGTTTTCAAGTATGTTCCGAAATAAAATTCCGAAACGCCTTGTATTTGTCCGGATTTTATGGTAAAATGCTGTGTTGTAAGAATTTTTCAACTGAGGTAACCCACGATGGAATACAGAATCTCCGACAAGCTCGCGGCGCTGAAGCCCTCCGCCATCCGCGAGATCTTCAAATCCCTCTCCGATCCGACAATCATCTCCTTCGCGGCGGGCAATCCATCCCCGCTCTCCTTCCCCGTCGACGATCTCGCCGCCCTCTCCGCGGACATCTTCGCGCACCAGTCCACGGCCGCCCTCCAGTACTCCGTTACCGAAGGATACCCGCCCTTCCGCGAAGCGATCCGGAAGAAGCTCGCCAAGAAGTTCGGCATCGGCCGGGAATTCGACGAGACCATCGTCACGACCGGCGGCAACCAGGCCGTCGAGCTCTGCTGCAAAGTGATGTGCAACGAAGGTGACGTCGTCGTGTGCGAGAACCCCTCCTTCATCGGCGCGCTCAACGCCTTCCGCTCGAACGGCGCGAAGACGGTCGGCGTCCCACTGAACAATGACGGCATCGATCCCGAGAAGCTCGAAGCGGTCCTTGCGTCGACGCCGAACGCGAAGATGCTCTATCTCATCCCGACGTTCCACAACCCCGCCGGGATCACCTCGACGCTCGAAAACCGCAAGAAGGTCTACGAAATCGCCAGGAAATACGGCGTCCTGATCTTCGAGGACAACCCGTACGGCGAGCTGCGCTTCGCGGGCGAGGATGTTCCGACCTACAAGTCCTTCGACGAGGACGGTCTCGTCATGTACTGCTCGTCCTTCTCGAAGATCCTCTCCGCCGGGATGCGCATCGGCTATGTCTGCGGCCCCGCGCCGGTCATTCAGAAGATGGTCGTCGCGAAGCAGGTCGAGGACGTGCACACGAACATCTTCTTCCAGATGCTCTGCTACCGCTACATGACCGAACGCGACCTCGACGCCCACATCGTCGATATCCGCAAGATCTACCGCGACAAGGCCGGTCTGATGCTCAAGGAGCTCGACGCGCACATGCCGAAGTGCGTGAAGTACACGCGTCCCGAGGGCGGTCTCTTCCTGTGGTGCACCCTGCCCGGCGGTGTCTCCTCCGCGGACTATGTGAAAAAAGCGCTCGAGAGAAAGGTCGCCGTCGTGCCCGGGACCGCGTTCAACTGCGACACCGAGGCGCCGTCCGATTCCTTCCGCCTCAACTATTCCACGCCCTCCGACGAGGACATCGTGAGGGGCATCCGCATCCTCGGCGATCTCGCCCGGGAGCTCTATGGAGACTGATCCATGTTCATCGATAAAATCCGCATTTACGTCAAGGCCGGAAACGGCGGGAACGGGGTCGTCTCCTTCCGCCGCGAGAAATACGTCGCCAAGGGCGGTCCCGACGGCGGGGACGGCGGCAACGGAGGCAACATCGTCTTCCGCATCGACGAGGGATCGAACACCCTCCTCGCGTTCCGGTATCACCGCAAGTTCGTCGCCCAGAACGGCTCGGACGGCGCGGGACAGAAGTTCCACGGCGCGAACGGGGAGGACACCGTCATTCTCGTGCCGCGCGGAACACTCATCCGGGACGCCGAATCGAACAAGATCATCCACGACATGTCGGGAGATGAGGACTATATCCTCTGTCACGGCGGGCGAGGCGGCTGGGGCAACCGGCACTTCGCCACCCCGACGCGCCAGATCCCGCGCTTTGCGAAAGCCGGTTTGCCGGGCGAGGAGCGGGAGATCATCCTCGAGCTGAAGATGATCGCGGACGTCGGGCTTGCCGGGCTTCCCTCCGCGGGCAAGTCCTCCCTGCTCGCCGCGCTGTCCTCCGCACGCCCGAAGATCGCGGACTACCACTTCACCACGCTGGAGCCGAACCTCGGCGTCGTCTCCACGGGCGGCGAATCCGGGTTCGTGATGGCGGACATCCCTGGGCTGATCGAAGGCGCTTCCGAAGGCGCGGGCCTCGGCCATGCGTTCCTCAGGCACATCGAGCGCTGCCGGATGCTCGTGCAGGTCGTCGATATCTCCGGTCAGGAGGGGCGTCCCCCGGTCGAGGATTTCGAGACGATTTCCGCGGAGCTCGAAAAATTCTCCCCCGAGCTCGCCCGAAGGCCCCGAATCATCGCGGCGAACAAGGCCGATCTGCTCGTGAACGGCGAGGAGGAATTCCCGATGATTCCGGAGCTCTCTGAGGAGTGCGCGGCGCTCGAGGCGAGAGCGAAGGAATGCGGCTACGAGGTCGTCTACCTCTCCGCGTCGCAGAAAATGGGGCTCAAGCCCCTCGTCGACAAGATCGCCGCCATGCTGCGCGAGCTGCCGCCCGTCCTCGTCTATGAAACCGAGATCACGCCGGAGGAGATGGAGGACGATCTTCCCTCCGCCGACAACGTGGTCATCACCCGCGGCGACGACGCTTCCTTCCACGTCGAAGGCGCATGGATCGACGCGCTGATCGGCCGTGTGAACTTCAACGACCGCGAATCCCTCATGTACTTCGAACGCTCCCTCTCGAAATACGGCATCATCGACAAGCTGCGCGAGGCCGGATGCGAGGAGGGCGACGAGGTCTGGATCGACGACATTTCCTTTGAGTTTGTGAACTGAGGAGGCCGCTATGCTGGAACAACTGAAAGAGCAGGTGTATGAGGCCTGCATGAAGATCCCGGCGTGGGGACTTGCGATCTTCACCTGGGGCAACGTCTCCGGGATCGACCGCGAACGGGGACTCGTGGTCATCAAGCCCTCGGGCGTGGAATATGACGAGCTCACGCCGGCGCTCTTTCCGGTGGTCGACCTCATGACCGGACGCCGGGTCGAGGGGGACCTCAATCCCTCCTCCGACACGCCGACGCACCTCGAGCTCTACCGCCGCTTCCCCGCGATCGGTGGCGTCACGCACACGCATTCGACCTGGGCGACGATCTACGCGCAGGCGGGAAGAGCGATCCGACCCTACGGCACGACGCACGCGGACCACTTCGGCGGGGAGATCCCCTGCACGCGCGCGATGACGGCGGAGGAGATCCGGGGAGAGTATGAACTCGAGACCGGACGGGTGATCTGCGAGACCTTCGAGACGCTGCACCTCGATCCCATGCACATCCCCGCCGCGCTCGTCCGTTCGCACGGGCCCTTCACCTGGGGGAAGGATCCGATGGATTCCGTGGAATGCGCGATGACGCTCGAAGCCGTTGCGGACATGGCGTTCCACACGGAAGTCCTCGCGTCGACCCCGGCGCTCTCCAACATGGACAACACGCTTCTGCACAAGCATTTCGACCGCAAGCACGGACCGAACGCCTATTACGGTCAGAAGAAATAAGGAGGAAGACGATGGAACAGATGAGAGTCCTGCGGTATGCGGCCAATCTCGTCACCGGGATCGGGATGGGAGGCCGCGCGGTCGCATACATCCTGTTTTTCGCGGCACGGCACCTCTTTCTCCCCTTCGCCATTTTCGGCGCGGCCTTCATGATCGGCGGCGCGGGCATGTACGCGGGGGAATACGCGGGAACGAACAAACGTCTTGCCGGGGAAAACGGCGCGGACGAACCATAAGATCGAGAGGGTGAGCGGTATCCCGTTCCCCTCTTTTTTTGCGCCGCGGGTCGATTTTCTCTTGCAAATCCGGCGGCGATGTGGTAAGATGAAGGCAGCAAAACACGAAAGAAAAGGAGGCGCGGCATGGCGGAGAAACCCATCCCGGGAGTTCCGAAGCTCGAGCAGTCCGTCGGGGTGCTCGCGGGCGTCGGACCGGCGAAAAAAGAAGCGCTTGCCAAACTCGGCGTCGAAACCGTCGGCGATCTCGTGCGGCTCTGGCCCCGCGCCTACCAGAACCGCGGCGACACGAAGACGCTTTTCGAGATCGCGGACCGGCTCCGGAGCGGAGAAACGGGCCCGTTTTCGACCGTGCTCACCGCGTCGGGCGAACCGCAGACCCGGTACATCCGCCGCGGCATGGTGATCACCAAGGTCCGGGCGTTCGATGAAACGGGCTCCGCGGAGATCACATGGTTCAATCAGCCCTATGTTGCCCAGCGCATTCATACGGGTGAGACCTACCGCTTCTTCGGGCGGTTCGCGTGGGAATACAGCCGCGTGCAGATCAACTCCCCGATCTCGGAGCCGTGGCGTGAGGATCTTCCCCTGCCCGCGATCGTCCCGGTCTATCCGGTCGCGCAGGGTCTGACCCAGCGGTTCGTTTCCGATCTCGTTCTCTCTGCGCTCCGCTATGCGGGAGAAGAGCTGACGGAAGCCCTCCCGACCGAAGCGCTCGAGGAAATGCGCCTGCCGAGCTTCGGCTATACCGTACGGGCGATCCACCGTCCGGCGGATGTCTCTGAAATGGAGACCGCGCGCCGCCGCCTCGTCTTCGAGGAGCTGTACTTCATGTTCCTGTCGATGGCGCTCACGGGCGCGTCGTCAAGGCAGGCGAGCGGGCCGCTGAAGCTGACGGACACCGATCTTTCGGATTTCATGGACGCGCTTCCCTTCACCCTCACCGGCGCGCAGGAGCGTTCCGTCCGTGAGATCGTCTCGGACATGGCGGGGGACCGTCTCATGAACCGCATCCTGACGGGCGACGTCGGAAGCGGCAAGACGGTCGTAGCGGCGGCGGCGATGTACGCAGCGGTGAAGAACGGCTTCCGCGCCGCCTTGATGGCGCCGACCGAGATCCTTGCGAATCAGCACGCGGAGGATCTCTCGAAGCTCTTCGGCGCGCTCGGCGTGAAGACCGCGCTGCTGACCGGATCGACGAAGAAGAAGGACCGCGCGGCGATCCTCGAAGGGCTCCGCGGCGACGGAGAGATCCGGATCGTCGTCGGGACGCACGCGCTGTTGACCGAGGATGTCGTGATCGGGCATCTCGGCCTCGCCGTGATCGACGAGCAGCATCGGTTCGGCGTCCATCAGCGGGCCGCGCTCTTCGAGAAAGCGAAAAACGTGCATTCCCTCGTCATGAGCGCCACGCCGATCCCGCGCACGCTGACCCTCGCCGCCTACGGGATGATCGACGTCTCCCGCATCGACGAGCTGCCCGCGGGACGCCAGAAGATCGACACGTTCATCGTGAACGAAACCTACCGGGAGCGGCTCAATAGCTTCATCCGGCGTCAGGCCGCCGAGGGACACCAGACCTACGTCGTCTGCCCCGCGGTCGAGGAGAGCGAAAAGACGAACGACGCGGACGCCGAGGAGATGGCGGATCTGCCGCTCGTCGATGCGATCCCCGAAGAGAGCGCGCCGATGAAGAGCGCGGTCCAGCACGCGGACGAACTGGCCGAGGCGCTGCCGGAGCTGAACGTCGGCTTCGTACACGGCAAGCTGAAATCGGTGGAGAAGGACCGCGTGATGGCGGAGTTCGCCGCGGGGAACCTCGACGTGCTCGTCTCCACGACGGTGATCGAGGTCGGGGTGAACGTGCCGAACGCGACGCTGATGATCGTCGAGAACGCCGAGCGGTTCGGGCTCTCGCAGCTGCATCAGCTCCGCGGACGCGTGGGACGGGGAACGGCGAAATCGTATTTCATCCTCGTCTCCGATTCGACAAAGCCGGAGGCACAGGACCGCCTGCGCGCCGTCAAGAGCACGACGGACGGCTTCGAGATCGCGGAATACGACCTCGAGCTCCGCGGACCGGGCGACTTCTTCAACGAGACCGGGGCGATCCGCCAGCACGGGCAGATGAATTTCCGCCTGGCCGCCGCATGCCGCGATCCGCACGTCATCGAACGGGCATCGTATTACGCGCGCCGCACCGCCGAGGAGGATCCGGGCATGACAGCGCCTTCCAACGCGCCCGCCGCCCGCCGCCTCGCATCCTTCACCCGCCGCACGGAAAAAACACAGAACTGAGCATTGAAACATGCATCACGATCACCCGATTTTCTGATCGGATCACAGGAGGATTTGTCCCATGCTTGCCGAAAAACAGGATTTTGCGCTCCGCAGCCGCTCGCTCCTATTCGCATCCGGCAGCGGGGAGAGCTTCGACGCGCTTCCCCTCTCGTTCACCCTGGACGGAAAAACGATCCACGGCATTCCCGCGGCGTTCTGCCGGACGTTCCGGCGCGAATCGACCGACACGAACATCACCCGGCGCACATGGACGGGCACCGATCCCGAAACCGGGCTGACAATCGCCGTGACCTCGTGGGAATACCGGGACTTCCCCGTCGTCGAATGGCTCGCGGAGTTCACGAACGGCGGGAAAACCGACACGCCCATCGTCTCGGACATCGGGCTCGGCGGTGAGATCGCCGGGGAATTCGATGCGTTCGTGCACGGGAACGGCGACACCTGCCGCGACGACGGGTATGAGTGGTTCCGCGATGCACTCCCGGACGCTCCCGTGACGATCACCCCCGCCGACGGGACGTCCTGCAACGGGGCATTCCCGTACATGAAGCTCGTTTATGCCGATTTCGTCGTGCGCGCGGCGGTCGGCTGGCCCCACATCTGGAAGGCGACGGTCACCCGGACGGCACGGGGCGCGGCGTTCTCCTGCGGTCAGGCGCGGTGTCGGATGAAGATCCGCCCGGGTGAGACGATGCGCACCCCGCGGCTCACCCTCATGATCTCGGCGGGAGACGAAGGCCGTTCCATGAATCTCTGGCGGAGCTGGTATCTCCGGCATATCCTGCCGCGGGAGGACGGACAGCCGATCGGACCCGCGATGTGCCTCCATTACTGGGGCTGCGAGGGAAAGCCGGAACACACGGCGGCGACCGAGGAGAATCAGGTCCGCGGGATCGAGACCTATGTCCGGCGCGGTCTCACGCCCGATATCTGGTGGATCGACGCCGGCTGGTACAAATGCGACTACAACTGGCCGCTCACCGGGACGTGGAAGCCCGATCCGGAGCGGTTCCCGCACGGACTCGGCCCGATCGGCGAGGCATGCGGCAGGGTCGGCGCGCGGTTTTTGCTGTGGTTCGAGCCGGAGCGCGTCGTCGAGGGGACGGAGATCGCACGGGAGCATCCCGAATGGTGCCTGCCGACGGGACGCGAGGGGGACAGCAACCGCCTCTTCGATCTCGGCAATCCCGAGGCGCGCCGCTGGCTGACCGACCGGATCGATTCGATCATCAAGGAGGGACACATCCGCGTCTACCGGCAGGACTTCAACTTCGATCCGAAGCCGTGCTGGCTCCTCGCCGAAGCGGAGGACCGGATCGGGGCGATGGAAAACCTGCATGTGCAGGGGTATCTCGCCTACTGGGACGCCCTCATCGACCGGAATCCCGGTCTCTGGATCGACTCGTGCGCGTCCGGCGGGCGTCGGAACGATCTCGAAACGATGCGCCGCGCGGTCCCGCTCCACTACACGGACGTCGGGTACGGCGAGCACACGATCAAGCAGAAGCAGTTCCGCGAGCTCTTCGAGTGGATCCCCTATTTCCGCTCGCACAACATGTCCTGGGACCGCGAATACGTGGAAAAAGAGCTCGGCCGCGAATGGGTCGAGAACGACGAATTCTCCTTCCAGTGCGCGATGGCGCCCGCGGTGACGTACATGACGTGGTGGGACGCGGACGATGAACAGTACGCGCGCACGATCGCGGCGGAGAAGATCTGGCGGCGCGCGGCACAGATGATGCTCCGGGGCGACTACGAACCGCTCACCGAATGCCGCAAGGATCCGGGAGACTGGTACGCGATGCGCTTCGACTGCGGGGAGGAGGGCTTCGTGCAGTTCATCCGCAACCGCGCGTCGGAGGAAAACCGGTTCTCCGTACCCTTCCGCGCGATCCCCGGAAAGACGTATGTGTTTGAAAATTCGACGGACGGGACCGTCTTCGAGCGGACCTCCGACGAGCTGACGCGGGACGGGCTCGGCATCTCCCTTCCGAAGCGGACGGGCGTCGTGCTGTTCTACCGTGTGAAATAGAGGAGGAAATCATGCCGAAAATCTTTGAGGAAAGCGGCGCGTTCAAGAGCCGTCCGATCCCCGCGTCGAAATACAAGCCCTTCATCACCGCCGGCGACATCCATGTCCCGGAAGCGGTCCGGGCAGCCGAAAGCCTTCTCGGAAAGCCGGTCCCCGCCCTGCCCGCCACGCTCTACATGGAGTATTACCGGAACGGCAACCGCTCGCATTACGAGGGACCGTATTTCGCCCGGCGCAACGCGATCCAGACGCTCCTCGTCGCGGAGCTGACCGAGCAAAAGGGACGCTTCACCGATTTTTTGGTCGACCATCTCTGGGCGGTGTGCGAGGAATCGACGTGGGTCATCCCCGCGCACAACACGCCGTCTCACGGGAATCCGATCAACTGTCTGCCCGACGCCTTCGATCTCGGTGCGGACGACGACATGCGGCACATCGACCTCTTTTCGGCGGCGACCGGTGCGATGATGGCCTGGGTCTGGACGCTCGGCGCGGACATCCTCGATCCCGTGACCCCGGTGATCCGCCGCCGCATCCTCGATCTGATCCGGGCGCGCATCTTCCACCCGTATTACACGGTGACGGGCGGCGCGAACTGGTGGATGGGGGACAAGGGGGAGGTCCTCAACAACTGGACGCCGTGGATCGTCTCGAACGTGCTTTCTGCCGTGATGCTCTGCGAAGAGTCGAACGGGCGGCGCGCGTGGGCGATGGAGCGTTCGATGACCTTGCTCGACCGCTTCACCCGGACCTATCCGGAGGACGGCGGCTGCGACGAAGGTCCCGGCTACTGGGGCGTCGCCGGAGCGTCCTACTTCGACTGCGCAGAGATCATCCGGGATATGGGCGGGGCCGACATCACCGCGCACCCGTTCGTCGGGAAAATGTGCGGATACATCGCGGATTTCCGGCTCGCCGGACGGGCCTGGGCGAATTTCGCGGACGCCTCGCACTATGCCGGGGCCGATCCGATGCTCGCCGCGCGGATGGGACGGGAAACAGGGCTGGAGAAGCTCACCGCCCTCGCCGCGGAAAAGGGACCGGAGGCATTCGGCCGCTTCGTCCCCGGCTCGACGATGTACCGCGCGCTGCGGAACCTGATCGAGCCATACCCGGCGGACGCGAAGCCCGTTTCCGGGAACGACGAGGTCTTCTACCCCTCCCTCGGCGTGATGATCGCCAAAGACGCCATCTCGGGCATGGAACTCGCGGCAAAGGCCGGTCACAACGCGGAGAGCCACAATCACAACGACGTCGGGTCCTTCCTCCTCTTCCGGGGAGAGATCCCCGTCTTCCTCGATCCCGGCGTCGAGACCTATTCCAAGGATACGTTCTCCTCGAAGCGGTACACGCTCTGGACGATGCGCTCGCTCTACCACAACCTCCCCGCGCTGAACGGGACGGAGCAGAAGCCGGGCGGACAGTATCGGGCCATGATCCTCTCGTGCGGGGACCGCGTGCTCGACATGGAGCTCAAAGACGCCTATCCCGAGGAGGCCGGGATCGAATCGTACCGCCGGCGCGTGGGATTTGACGCGGAGGGATTCTTCTGCGAGGATCGGATCGTCTTCCGGGGGACCGGACGCGCGGACTTCTCCCTGATGTGCCGCGAGACGCCACAGTTCGACGGTTCCGTCTTCCGGCTGGAAGAGGCGGGCGTCACGGCTGCGTTCGACGCGTCGCTCACGCCCGAGATCGACGAGGTCCCGCTCGAAGACAAGCTCCAGCGCGAATGGAGCACCGATGCCCTCGCGCGGGTCCGTCTCTGCTCCGGCAGATTCAAAAAGAAGACGTTTGTGCTCCGGGTCAGGGGATGAATCGATGACGGGACAAAGGCCGTTCTCCGAGGAGGGCGGCTTTTTTGCGGTTTTATGCGCCGCCTGCCCTCTCCGCATTGACTTCTCTTCCGATTTGTGCTATAATCGTATTTGTGAATCTTTATCCGCAATTCCGGAGGTCTCCCGTATGATGAAAACGATGAAAACCGTGAAGAAAGCGATCTGCCTGTTCCTCGCGTTCCTCTTGCTCGCGTGTATTTCCGCCTGCGGAAAAGGCGGCGAAAGCACCCCGGCAAACACCGCGTCCCCTGCCGAAGTCAAAGAGCCCGTCAACCTCGATGCGCTCATCATCGATCTGACGACGAAATATGAAATGACCGACGGCTTCGTCTTCTCGTCGTCCTCCACCGAGCTCGGCGAATACCTCGACGACGATCTGATCCAGTCCTACTACGGCGACGCGTCCGTCAAGCCCGATTTCACGAAGATCTCCGAATACTGCGTATACATCGACGAGAGCAGCCCGTACATCCTCACCGACGTCGGCGCGTTCCGTCTCACGGATCCCTCCTACGCCGACACGCTCATGAAGTTCATCCAGGGCCGGATCGACGTCCGGATTGAAAACGGCGCGCGCTATCCCGACATCGACGTCGCGACACTCAAAAAGGCCGTCGTCGCGAAGGCCGGTGACGTGGTTTACTACGCCGTCGGATATGATTCCGCCGCTCTTGCCGCCGCGCTGAAGGACGCGCTCTCATAAGCGATGGTCTTCTCCTCTCTTCTCTTCCTCTTCGCGTTTTTGCCGCTGACGCTCGCGCTGTATTACATCGTCCCGCACAACCGATGGCGGAACATCGTTCTCTTCATCGTCAGCCTGCTCTTTTACGGGTGGGGCGAGCCGGTGTACATCCTCGTGATGCTCGGCTCGATCACGGCGGCATACGGCTTCGGGTTCCTCATTGCGAAAAATCGGGAAACGAACCGGAAGCGCGCGCGGGTATGGATGACGCTCTCGCTGATCACCAACCTCTCCGCCCTGCTCTTCTTCAAGTACGCGAATTTCTTCATCGCGAACCTGCGGCTGATCCCGCTTTTATCGGAAAAGCTCGCGCCGATCGAAGGGCTGACACTCCCCATCGGGATCTCGTTCTATACGTTCCAGATCATGTCCTACACGATCGATCTCTACCGCGGGCAGACGGAGGTCCAGCGGAACTTCATCGCGTTCGGGACCTACGTCACCCTCTTCCCGCAGCTCATCGCCGGTCCCATCGTCCGGTACCGCGACGTCGACGATCAGCTCACGGGACGGCGGGAGACGCTCGATCTGTTTGCCAGCGGCGCGCGCAGGTTCATCCTCGGTCTTGCGAAGAAGATCCTGCTCGGCGACGCGGCATCCCGCGTGTACGAATACGCGAAGGCGACGGCGGAATTCAACAGCACGGCCCTCGGCGCGTGGATGGTGATGATCTTCTACACGCTGCACATCTATTACGATTTCGCGGGCTACTCCGACATGGCGATCGGGCTCGGGCGGATGTTCGGGTTCCGGTTCCTCGAGAACTTCGACTATCCCTACATCTCGAAGAGCATCACGGAGTTCTGGCGGCGCTGGCACATGTCGCTCAGCACATGGTTCAAGGAATACGTGTACATCCCGCTCGGCGGCAACCGCGTCGGCCGTCTGAAGCAATACCGCAACATCGCCGTCGTCTGGTTCCTCACGGGCTTCTGGCACGGCGCGAACTGGAATTATATCATCTGGGGCGCGTTCTTCGGGATCATTCTGATGATCGAGAAGGGATTCCTTCTGAAGAAGCTCGAGAAGCTCCCGTCCATCGTTGGGCATCTCTATGCGCTTTTGCTGATCGGCTTCGGCTGGATCATCTTCTCGCACACCGACATCGCGGCCGGCTGGCGGTGCTTCCTCGCGCTCTTCGGCGTTGGGACGGAGGCCCTCTCCTCGCCCGTCATCCGGTATGAATTCCTGCACGCGCTGCCGCTTCTCCTGATTGCGGGCATCGGCGCGACGCCCTATCCGAAGCGGATCTGGGACCGTCTCGGAGAACACGACTGGATCTCCTGCGGCTCGATCACCCCGTACGGGGAGGAGCGGCCGATCACGGAGGACGGGCTGGTGCTCTCGAAGCGCGGCAAGGTCGTCGCCGTGCTCACGACCGTCGGGTGCGTCTTCCTGTTCGTCCTCTGTGTCGCGTACATGGTCGACTCCACGTTTTCGCCGTTTTTGTACTTTATTTTCTGAGTATTGCCATGATCAAAAAAATCTGCAACACCGCGACGGCGGTCTGCTTTCTGCTCCTGGTCTTCGGGTTCGCCGCAGCGTTCTGGATCCTCCCGGATTCGGCGTTCTCCGATGCGGAAAACCGCCCGCTCGCGCTCTTCCCGGAATTCACCCTCGAAACGCTGACCGACGGGAGCTTCAATTCCGGGATGACCGAATACTTCGCCGATCAGTTCCCCGCGCGCCCGCTTTTCGTCCGGATGAAGGCCGAATGTGAGATCGCCGTCGGACGGGGCGAGAACAACGGCGTCCTGCTCGGAAAGAACGATCAGCTCGCCGTGCGGAAGTTCCGCGTCTATGAAAGCCTGCTCCGCCAGACGTCGGACATGGATTATTACTACCGGGAAAACGTGACGCTCTCGCTCGACGCGCTGAATGCGTATGCCTCGAACGAAACACGGCCCCTCGTCACGCTCCTCCCGCCCCGCTCGGTCGACGTCGCCGCGTCCGCCCTCTCCTATCCCGGCGAGATCACGGACGCCCTGCACGATCAGATCGCAGAGGGACTCCGTCCGGAGACCGGGTACATCGATCTGCTCCCCCTGTTCCGGGAGCACTACGACGCCGGGGAGTACGTCTATTTCCGCACCGACCACCACTGGACCCCGGAAGGCGCCTATCTCGCATACCGGGAGGTCATGAAGGGCTTCGGCCTCGAAGAGGAGATCAAGCCGCCCGAAGACTTCACTCCCGAAGAGATCCCCGGCTTTTACGGTACGACGTGGTCGAAGTCCCAGCTCAAATTCATCGAGCCGGACACGATCCGGTATCTCTCCCCGGGCAACGAGGACCGGTTCGAGACCTCCTGTTTCTCCGTGAAGATGGTCAAGGACGAGAACGGGCGGCCGAAGAAGGTCAAGGAAGTCTATAAATCCTTCCCCGGATGGCTCAACCGGGATTACTTCACGGCAAAGGACAAGTATGCCGCCTTCCTCGACGGCACGCACAACGAGCAGTTCGTCACGATCCCGGAGATGGACGCTGAACGCGAACGGCTTCTCATCATGAAGGACTCCTTTGCGAACACGCTCGTGCCGTATCTCGCGCAGCACTTCGATCTCGTGATCGGCAACCTCACGGGAGGCGTTGCGAACGCGACCGAGCTGGCAGAGGAATACGGGTGCTCCCGCGTCCTCGTCGTCTATAACTGGGAAAACCTCATCACCGCGGCCAGTCTCACGGCGATCAAATAAGCAAATCCGGAATCCATGCACATCGATCCCATCGAAATGAATCACAAACTCTGCGGAGGCAATTTCATGAAGCACAACCATCGCATCCCCGCGCTCCTCCTCGCAGCCGTCCTGCTCCTTTCCTCGCTCGCGGGCTGCAAGAAGAGCGGCATCTCCCTCGATCAGGCCAGCGCGCTCATGAACGAGCTCGACTCGGCCGGCGCCATCTCCATTGAAAACATCGAAGCGGAAAAAGCTGCGGCAGAAGCGGAAGCCGCCGCGAAGAAAGCCGAGGAAGAAGCGGCGAAAGCGGCTGCAAGAGAAGCGGCCAAGGCGGCGCTCAACAATCCCTCGTCCGGCTCGTCGTCCTCAACGAAGACGTCCGCCGAACCCGCCGAGCCCGCAGAGCCCGTCACTCTCAAGATCGACACTCCCGTCGAAGCCGTTCCGCTCGAGGAGCCCGGACTCTATTCCGCGCCTCCGTTCACGCCCGAGGTCTACGATCCCGCCGACACCCGCGCGTTCCGCATCCTCGGGGCCGCATACTCCGACGGCGACTGGGCGGTCGTCTACGGTGAGTGCCCCGTCGGGCTCCACGTCTCGGCGAAGACCGCGGACGGCGAATACGGTGTGCAGAGCGAGGGCGGCTGCTTCGCGCTCCGTCTGTATAGCCCGAAGGCGCACGCGAAAGCCGAATTCACGCTGTCCTACAACGGCGAGACCGTCGGCGATCCCGTGACCGAAGACATCTCGATCGGCCTCTCCTCGTTCGAGGACGACCCGAGCTGGGACGTCTGGATCGGCTACGCGAACCAGGGCTTCTATCAGAAGATGATCCCGGACTACACGCACACGAACCTGATGTCGGATTCGGTGAAGGAAAACCTGCGCTCCCGCGTCGCGAGCCGCGTCGAGAAGCTCAACTCGACCGGGGACGGCTGCGAGCTCATCTACCTGCTCATCCCGGCGTCCATGACCGTCTACCCGGAGCTCGTTCCCGATACGGTCAAGCAGGGCGAGGGCGAGAGCCGCTTCGATCAGCTCAAATCGGTCCTGACGGAAGCCGGGGCGACGGTGATCGACGCGCGGGAATCGTTCGCCCAGCACAAAAACGATGCCCTGCCGCTCTATTTCGACTATGACAGCCATTGGACGGATTACGGCGCGTACATCGCGTATGTTCAGCTCTACGACTACATCTCCGACCGCTATCCCGAGGCGAAGCCCCGCCAGTTCAGCGAATTCTCCTGGGACTGGGACTACTTCACGCGCGGCGACATGCCCTACTACTTCGACGTCGACCGCGGCGGGCTGGTGTACGAATACAACTTCATCCGCAACATGACCTTCGAGCTGCCGAAGCCGCTCCAGAATTTCAAGCGGTTCAAGACCGACGACTCGATCACCTATTCCGCGTATGTGTCGGAGGTTTCCGAGGGCCGGACCTACGAATCGAACCGGCCGGAGCTGCCGGACATCTACGTCTTCCGCAACTCGTACAGCGCGGCGATCTTCGATCTGCTGATCGAGCGCAGCGACAAGGCGGTCTTCAACACGATGTTCACCTACACGTACAACTACGCGCAGATCAAATCCGCCGACCCGGACTATGTGATCTACTGCCTGTCCGAGTGGGACTTCAACTACATCATTGACAACTGATAACGAGGTGCCAAATGCCCAGAACGATCACCGTGCGCGGAACGGGAAAGATTTCCGCGAAGCCCGACCTCATCTCCGTCTCCATGACAGTCGAGGCGAAGGATCCCGACTATGCCGCCGCGATGGTAAAGGCGGACCTGGATGCCGAAGCGATCTCGAACGCCGTCCGGGATGCCGGGATCGAGCGGGACGCGCTCCGCATGGCGGACTTCAACGTCCGTGCGGACTACGAGAGCGTGCATGACGAGCGGGGAAACTGGAAAAACGTCTTCGCCGGATACGCGGTGACCCGGACGTATCAGCTCCGCTTCCCGCTCGACGCCGCCGTCCTCTCCGCCCTGCTCGGGAATATCGGCGCGTCGGAGGCCTCCCCGCAGCTCTCGGTCAGCTTCATCCTCTCCGATCCGGAGAAAGCGAAAAAAGACGCCCTCGAAGCGGCGGTCCGGGACGCGCGGGAGAAAGCCGAGCTTCTCGCCCATGCGTCGGGGTGCACGCTCGGAGCGCTCCTCTCCATCGAATACAGCGTCGCTCACCGCGATACGGTGTCGGCCACGACGTTCTGCGCGGACAACGGCGCGATGCCGATGATGGCGAAGGCCGCGTTCCGCATGGAATCCGCGCCGCAGGATGTCGAGATCATGGACAACGCGGTCTTCACCTGGGAGATCGCTTGAACACGAAACAGCAAAAGAAAAAGCCCTTTCGGGGGCTTTTCTTTGTTATGTTCTCGCTTTCCAGAGCTCCGTTCCGCGGCGGAGGCGGTCCATGCCGTCTTCCATCAGGGAGCGGGGGCAGGCGGCGTTCAACCGGACGAATCGTGCGCCGTTTCCGCGGTACTGCGTTCCCGGACTGAGCCAAAGGCCCGTCTTATCGCGTAGGAAGGTGCAGAACGCGGCGGAATCCTCCCCGTCTGCGAGGATCGCGTCGATGGAGATCCACAGAAGATACGTCGCGTCGGCGGGGACCGCTTCGAGGCCGGGGATGTGTTCGGCGATAAAATCCTCGGCAAAGGCGCGGTTTGCGAAGACGACCTCGTTCATCCCATCAAGCCATTCCCCGCCCTCGTTGAACGCGGCGACGGCAACCGGGACCGCAAACGTGCCGGGTTCTCCGACCTCGTCGGTATTCAGTCCGCGCCACATCTTATGACGGAGGAAGGGATCCTCGCACACGACGGCGGCGGTATGCGTTCCGGCACAGTTGAAGGCCTTCGTCGGGGCGACGCAGGTGACGGTGATCTTCGCGTTGACCTCGTTGACGGAGGCGAAGGGGACGTATGCCTTCCCGGGTCTGGCGATGTCGCAATGGATCTCGTCGGACAGGACGGTCACGCCGTGCTTTTCGCAGAGCGCGCCGACCATCGCAAGGGTCTCGCGGTCCCAGATCTTCCCGACGGGGTTGTGCGGGTTGCAGAAGAGGAGCATGGACGTCTGCGGATCGGCGAGGGCCTCCTCGAGTGCGTCGAAATCGATGGAATAGAAGAGCTTCCCTTCGCGGCGAGAACAGGACAGCGGGACCTCATACGGGACGCGGCCGTTGTTCAAGATGCAGTTGAAGAAGATGTTGTAGACCGGGGTGAGGACGACGATCTTCTCGGCGGGGGAGGTGAGCTTGCGGACGGCCGTCGAGATGGCGGGGATGACGCCGGTCGTGAAGACGAGCCAGTCGGGGGAGAGCTTCCAGCCGTGGCGGGTCGTCCACCAGTGGGAGTATGCCTCGCGCCACACGTCGTCGATGTCGGTGTAGCCGTAGATGCCGTGGGCGGCGGCTCTTTCGACGGCTTCGCGGATGGCGGGGGCAGTTCTGAAATCCATGTCGGCCACCCACATGGGGAGCTCGCCGTCCCGGATGTCCCACTTGATCGATCCGGTCCCGCGGCGGTCGACGGGCGTATCGAAATCAAACGCCGCTTCGGGCGATCCCTTCTGTATAACGGTTTTTTCGGTCATATTCTGCTCCTCGGAAATCGATTGGTCTGACGCCAGTATAACACGGAAATATGAAAAAACCACCCTCATTTTTTAAAAACTTGCAACGGCGCGGGAGTGCTTGTAATCGGGCCTGTTTTGTGGTACAATAGGGAAAACAGGATCGGGAAGGAGATCGCCATGGATCAGCTCCTCCTTGTGGACGGGCACAATTTACTCTTCCGGATGTTCTACGGGATGCCGGATCATTTCCGGACGCCGTCCGGCGCGCGCTACAACGCGGTCTACGGCTTCGGGAACGCGCTCGCGGCCGTCATCGCCGATCTGAGACCGACACACGCACTCGTTCTCTTCGACACGGAGGAATGCGGGGAGCGGCGTTCCCTCGACGCGGCGTACAAGGCCAACCGTCCGGACTATTCCGAAATGGACGAGGACGAGCTTCCCTTTCCCCAGATCCCGGCGATCTGCGCGCTCCTCGACGCCTGCGGGATCCCCCATGCGGAGGCACGCGGCTGCGAGGCGGACGATCTCATCGCATCCTACGCGCTCGCGTCGTGCGGGGACCGGCATGTGACGATCCTCTCGACGGACCGGGACTACTGGCAGCTCATCGGCGAGCGCATCTCGGTGGCCGTCTACCAGCACGGCGTGACCTCGGTCGTGAATCCGACGGCGGTCAAGGCAAAGTTCGGCGTGACGCCGGAGCAGTTCATGGACTGGAAATGCCTCATCGGGGATGCGTCGGACAACATCGCGGGAGCGCCGGGGGTCGGGCCGAAGACGGCGGCGGAGCTGCTCTCGGCATACGGGACCATCGAAGGGATCTACGAACACCTCGATGAAATCAAACGCGCGAAGATCCGGGACAGCCTCGGCGAATCGCGGGAACGGCTCGCGCTGAACCGGCGGCTGATCGCGCTGACGGGCGGGCATCCGCTCCCGGTGGATACGGCGGACTGCGTTCTGCGGGCGCGTTTTCCCAGAAGTCTCCTTTCGCTCGCGCGGGAATGCGCCGAAGCGTGCGCCACGGATGGGGCGGACTGACGAAAATTGATAAAATATTCACCTTTCACGAGCAGCTGACTTTGCGCGGCTGCTTTTCTCTTGATCTGCAGAACCCAACCAAAAATCCGAGCAAATTTACGCGGAACCGTGAAACTTCTGGTTGATCCGGTCCACTTTTTTGTAAAAAATTGATTGACAAGGGCCTTTAAAAATGCTATAATTAACACGTTATGACGGACGGGGTCCGATCATACCGCCGGGCTGCGGTCTGCGGTTCCGGAAAAATATTCATCATGGAGGTATCTTTCATGAAAAAACTCCTTGCCGTGCTGCTTGCTCTCACGATGGTCGCCATGATGGCCATCAGCGCAAGCGCGACGATCTTCACCTACGACGACTCCGACGACGAGTGGTGGGATGACGACGTCAACATGCTCGACCGCGAGACTTATATTCTTGTCACCAGAGACGGTACCGTTGCGCAGAACTTCGGCCGTCCGGATGACACGCTCCTCGCGAACAAGCTCGAGAACCTCAACCCCGGCTGGTATGAGGCCATTTGGGTCGACACCGCCGACGTGGACCTGACCGACATTTCCCATGTGAAGGGCAAGGTCGGCATCGCCCTCCGCGGCAACATCACCTTCAACCAGAAGTGCATGAACGTTTTGGATAACGGCGGTATCGCCTGCCTTATCTGCAACAACTACCGCGATGAAGACGTCACCGACGCCGCGACCAACGAGATCGCCGGTTCCCGTGCCAACACCGGCATGAGCCAGACCGACAACACCGTTCCGAACGTCTTCCTGACGTCCGACATCGGCACCAAGCTCATCTGCGAATCCACGGGCAAGTCCTATGAAGAGATGATCAACGCGATCATCGAAACCCGTGACAACGACGAAATCAATGCGACCGGCATTCCCGCCGCGCAGAGCACCTACGTCTTCCTCGGTCTGCTCTCCGATTACGAAGCGATCGGTGAATTCTCCGAAGACAAGGTCGTCGCTCCCGAAAACGCGCTGAAGGACGGCGCTCCCAATGCGGAACAGGCAAACGCAGGCCCGAAGGCCGAAGCGCTTGACATCCCCGCGGACGCCGCTCACCTTGCGAACAACGGTTCCTCCTATGACAGCGCCAAGGCTGCTGCCACTGCGCTCGGCACGAAGCCGCTGACCAACTACGTCTTCCAGATCGGCTCCAACGGCAACGGCGGCGAAGGTCCGGAAAACCTCTGGGACGATGACGTCACCACGATGTTCTGCACCGCTTCCTTCCCGACGATCTCCGTCGCTTCTCTCAGCCAGGCGTATGCCATCGACGGCATCATCATGGCGACGGCAAACGACAACTCCTCCTATAACGGAAGAAGCCCGAACGAATGGGCGATCTTCGGTTCCGCTGACAATGAAAACTGGGAAGTGATCGCGGTCGGCGACGACTCCTTCTTCGAGGAGACCGACTTCACCTATTATGCCGCGAAGATCGATCCCACCAAGCCTTATCAGTACTTCCAGTTCCAGGGCACCGGTTCCGAATCCGGCACCTTCCAGGTCTCCGAGCTCGTGCTCTGCTCCTCTGACGCTGCTTCTTATCCGGCTTCCGGTGAATCCGGCAACGCCATGATCGGCAAGGTCATCGGCAATGAGACCGGCTGGGACGGCACCGCTGCTTCCGGCGCGGCTTCCGCGTTCGACGGCATCGCCGCTACGTTCTTCGATCCGCTCGGCGTCGGCGACGGCTACTGCGGCATGGAATTCGACGAACCCTACATCCTCGAAAAGGTTGCGATCCTGTCCCGTTCCGGCTGGCTCGATCGTTTTGAAGGCGCGACCATCGAAGGCTCCAACGACGGCGAACACTGGGAAGAGCTCTGGTGCTCCGATTCTGCCGCTCCTTCCGAGACGGAATACAACATTGTGACCGAATTTGAAAACAACTACGGCTACAAGATGTTCCGTTATGTGAACTACACGAAGCACGGCGACGTCGCGGAAGTTGAATTCTATGGCAAGCCCGGCACGGCTGAGGCTCCTGCTCCGGCTGCGGAAGAACCCAAGACCGAAGAACCCGCTCCCGCTGCGG
>JAFPWV010000120.1 GCA_017412675.1 Clostridia bacterium | reverse complement strand
CGTTGGAGGGGTGGAGTCCAGAGGCGGGGAACGCTCCTTTGGGGCCGGGTGATTGACAAGAGGGCCCGGCCCGAGGGTCCTCTTGTCCGCCAGCCGCGCAGGCGAAAAAAGCAATCGGCCTCGCCGATACACAATCCGCAAGCGTTAGCGCGCACGCAAAAGAAAAGGCGTACCTTCTTCAGGTACGCACTTTCTGTATTGGTGATTGCCCGCGGGGGCTCCCCGCTGTTCCTGCTATATCATTCTGCACAGCCCCTCCACATCCTCCGCGCAGCGTTCGCGCATCTCCCGCGCACGGTCCGCCAGCGAGGCGCGCACGTCATCTTCCCGCGCGAGGACGTCATGGGCGCCCATCACGATCGCGTCCGTGAGCGCACCGGCGGTCTCGAGCGCCTCCGCGAGCTCCACCGACGTCGGCTGACCGAGCGCGCGCATCATCGACGCCACCTTCGGATCATACGACAGCGCGATGACCGGCGTCGCCGCGGAGGACGCGAAGATCACCGCGTGCAGCCGCATCGCCACGGCGAACCGCGCACCGCCGAGCAGCCCGATGAGATCGGGTGCGGACACCGGAAGATAGGCCGCGCTCTTCACACCCGCCGCATCGAGCAGCCTGACTGCTTCCGCGCAGATCAGACTGTCCTGGCTCTTCTGCATCGGGAGGATCAGGGGGGAAAGCCCCGTTTCGCGGGCGATCTCCACGAGCGCGGCGACCGTTTCCGAGAGGAAGAGGCGGTCGCGGTCCGTGAGCTGCGCGTTCTTCGCCGTCTTCGTGAGCTTGCCGAGCGGACGGAGCGACACCGCGAAATACCGGCTTTGTTCGAGATCGAGCGCGGACAGCAGGGCGTCGAGACGGTCCGCCGGGCATCCCCGGATGAGGAACGCCGGATCGGCCGTGAGCCGGATCTTCTCCTCCGGCACGCCGAGTGAGACGAGCTCGGTTCCCGAATCCGGGTCCCGGACGGAGACGCGGTCCGCATGGGAGACCACCCGTCCGGCGAGCGCGCGGTTCTTCGGATCGCGGATCGGACCGATGCCGTTCGCGTAGACGGCGGCCTTCGTGCCGTGCTTTTCCGCCCATGCGAGCAGGCCCGCGTAGTATTTCAGGCTCCGGCGGCTCGTCGCGTCCTGCAGAAGACTCCCGCCTCCCGAGAGCAGGACCTTCGCCCGTCGGATCTCGCGCATCACGGCGGGCAGGCGGAACCGGGAAACGCAGGAAAGACCCGTGCGGCGGGCGTCGCGGCGTCCGTTCTTCGTCAGGGCTGCGATCTTCACGCCCGGCTTCGCTTCGGCGAGGGACGCGCTGATGACGTCGAGGAGGCTTTCGTCGCCGAGATTGCCGAAGCCGTAGTACCCGCTCACGATCACGTCGGCGGGCGTTCTGCGCAGATGGAACGGGACCGGGCTGGCGAGCGTTTTTTCGTACATCCGGCGGTAATCGTCCGCCATCCGGCGCGCGCCGTAACGCTCGATCACGGTGGCGCGGTTGTAGTCCCCCATCGCGCGGAGCGTGTCCGGGGAGGCGTCGAGGAGGGCGGAGATCTCGTCATAGAGCGCGTCCGCCGAGGCGAGCGGGAAGGTGCGGCAGCAGAAGTTCGTCGAGACGGCGTCCTTCACCTTCGTTTCGTCGAAGATGCCGAGCGCGCCCTGACCGCCCGCGAGGATCACGGGCTTCGCCGCGGCCATGGCTTCGAGTGCGGAACGGGAGACCCCGACGAAGATGTCCGCCGCGGCGCAGTATTCCCCCGTGTTCGAGACGGGTCCGGTGACGGTGACGAGCGCGCGTCCGGCCTCCTCGTTGATCTCTGCGGCCCGCGCCTCGATCTTCTCCTCCTCGGAGCCCCCGCCGACGATCAGGATGTCGACGTCCGGATGGGCTTCGGCGAGCCGGGGCGCGATTTCGAGGAGGCGGAAGGCGGGATCGGCGCGGTCCGGGTCGAGACGGCTCATGGTGACGACGCGGCGGCGGGCGGGATCGAGGCCGTGCTTTTCGAGAACGGGCGCGGGCGAGACGGCGGGGGAGAATTTCTCCGTGTCGATGCCGTTGACCGTCGTGTGGATGCGGTCGCGCGGGATGCCGTACTCGTCGACGAGGTAGTCCGCGATGTCGTCGGAGACCGCCATGACGCGCTCGCCCCAGCGGGAAATGCGCCGCCAGAGGGGATTGACGTCGAAATTGAGGTGCGCGGTCGTGACAAAGCGGAACTTTCGGCCGTCCCCGACGTCGAGGGTGTTCCAGAGGAGCCCGCAGATAAAGGCGGGGATGCGCGCGTGGGCGTGGACGAGGTCGAACTGCCCGTCGAGGATCAGACGCCGCAGACCGCTGTACGAGCGGAGGACCGCGCCGGGGCGTTTGGTGTGGAGGGGCAGGGTGACGCACTTGACGCCGGATGCCGCCGCCTCGTCCGCGTAAACGCCGCCGAAGGACGCGAGGGTGACGTCGTCCCCCGAGGCGCAGAGTTCCCGGCAGAGCTCGAGGATGTGCGTCTCCGCTCCGCCGATGTTCATGGACATGGTTACGATGAGGATTTTCATAGAAGAAAGAATTCAGAATTCAGAATCAATGGCCGCTGTTCCTTGAAACACACCGCCGCACGGATGGATCGCTTTTTGGGAGGTGCCGCTCATTTCTTCCCCCGCCCGCCGGATCTCTTCGGAGAGGGGCCCTTCGCACGTTCCTGCAGCGGCTTCTCACTCCGCGCGCGGTTCTTCGCCGACCGGTCGTTCCGGGAGCGATCATTCTGCGTCCGGGCTTTTTGCGGCGCGTTCTTTTTCGGCTGCTTGCCCTGACGCGCGGGATCGTGGATGCCGGGGGAGCCCGAGAGGAGTTCCTCGAGATCGCGGCGTCCGGCGTCTGTGCAAAAGTCCATCGCCTCGCGGATCTTTCTGCGGTTCTCCGGGCGTTTCCATTGCAGGAGCGCGCGCTGGAGCTGCTTTTCCCGATAATCCGTCGCCGTGTAAACCGCCTTGCCGGTGAAGGGGTCGAGGCCGGTGTAGTACATCACGGTCGACGCGGTCCCCGGGGTGGGATAGAAGTCCTGCACCTGCTCCGGGTCGAGGCCGATCCGCTTCATGTACACGGCGAGGTGCGCGGCGTCGTCCATGGTGCAGCCGGGGTGCGAGGACATGAGATAGGGCACGAGGTACTGCTCCTTCCCGCATTCCGCCGAGAGCCGGAAGAACTTCTCGCGGAAGCGGTCGTACACCTCGACGGGCGGCTTGCCCATCATGCGGAGGGCGTTCGGCGCGCAGTGCTCCGGGGCGACCTTGAGCTGCCCGCTGACGTGGTCGCGCACGAGCTTTTTGAAGAAATCGTCCTTCGGATCGGCGAGGAGGTAGTCGAAGCGGATGCCCGAGCGGATGAAGACCTTCTTCACGCCGGGGACCGCCTCGATCTTCTCGAGCAGCTCCACGTATTCCGTGTGATCGGCGCGGAGATTGGGGCAGGGCTTCGGGAAGAGGCAGCGCCGGTCCGGGCAGACGCCGTGTTCGATCTGCTTCTGGCAGGCGGGATTGCGGAAATTCGCCGTGGGGCCGCCGACGTCGTGGATGTAGCCCTTGAAATCGGGCAGGGAGGCGAGCAGGCGGGCTTCCTCGACGCAGGATTCGACGGACCGGGACCGGACGGCGCGCCCCTGATGGAAGGCGATGGCGCAGAAATTGCATCCGCCGAAGCACCCGCGGTTGTGGGTGACGGAGAAGCGGACCTCGGTGATCGCCGGAACGCCGCCCATCGGCTCGTACATCGGGTGATAGGTGCGGGCGTAGGGAAGGGCATAGACCGCGTCCAGCTCGTCCCTTTCGAGCGGGGGCT
>JAFPWV010000119.1 GCA_017412675.1 Clostridia bacterium | reverse complement strand
TATCCGATCTTGCCGAACAGCGGGCATATACCGACTTCGGCTTGTCCCGGTCGTGAAAAAGTTATCCGAAAGTTATCGGAATATCCAACAAAACCAGCCGATTGTACGCGCGGGATGCGGTATTGTTTTCGTGCGTACGGTCGGCTGCTTTGACGGAAAACGGAGGTAAAAAATCAATGTCAAAGCAAATCAACAACACCAAGGCGGGTCTGTATTACAGGCTCTCACAGGAGGACGAGCGGTCCGGCGAGTCGCTGTCCATCGAGAATCAAAAACTCATTGTCGAAAAGTTCGCGCGCGAGAACGGCTTCGAGATCGTGGACGAGTACGTCGACGACGGGTACAGCGGAACAAATTTCAACCGTCCCGGCGTACAGCGGATGTTCGAAGATGCGAAGAGCGGGCGGATCAACGCCATCATCGTGAAGGACATGAGCCGCTTCGGACGGAACTACATCGAGGTCGGACAGTACACGGACTACATCTTCCCGACGTACAACATCCGCTTCATCGCAGTCAGCGACAACCACGACTCCGCGAAGGACGAGACGGGCGGGATTAATATGCTGCCCGTAGTCAATGTCTTCAACGAATGGCATGCGGCGAGCACGTCGAAGAAACTCAGGGAAGTCTTTGAGGCGAACGCCAAAGCGGGGAAGTACAAAGCGGGAGAAGCTCCCTACGGATATGTCAAAAGCGAGGATGAATTCAGACTCCCCGTCCGGGACGAACCCGCGGCGAGCACCGTTCTGCGCATGTTTGAGATGAGGGCAAGCGGGATCAGCCCTCAGCAGATCGCCAACACGCTTAACGATGAAGGCATTCTTCCGCCCGCCGACTACAAAGAGCAGAAGTTCGGGTTTGTCAATACCCGGAAGTCGCGTCACCTGTGGTCGTGTTCCGTAGTGAATCAAGTTCTGAAGAATCCGACGTATCTCGGTCATCTGGTCCAGCAGCGAACCACAACGGTATCCTACAAGAACAAAACCAGACGGAAGAAGGACCCCGACGAAATGGTGACGATCTACAATACGCACGAGGCCATCGTCAGTCAGGATCTTTGGGACAAGTGCAGGGAGATGGAGAAGTCCGTCAGCCGCGGGAAGTATATGCGCGACGGCGTGATCCAGCCACTGTCCGGACTGGTCGTGTGCGCGGACTGCGGCGCGAAGCTGTACGTTGGGTGGAACAACACGCGGCATGAACGCGGAGGTCCCCGGACGCAGTACCGTCAGAATTACAACTGCGTGACGTATGCGAAATTCGGCAAGAGAGCTTGTACAAGCCACTATATCAGTATCAAGCTGCTCGATCAGATCGTGCTTGCCGATATTCGCGACAAGATCCAAACGGTTCGGTTCAACGAGAAAGCGGCAAGGGAAGACTTTCTGCGCCGGAGCGAGCAGAATCAGGAGACGGTCACATCCGCAGACAGGCGGAAGATCACACAGGGCAAGAAGCGGTTGGACGAACTGGACAGGCTCATCGCGGCGGCTTACGAGGACAAGGTCATCGGACGGATCCCCGAGGAAATCTGCGTCAACCTTCTCACGAAGTATCAGGAGGAAAAGCTTGCGCTGAAAGGGGAAATCGCCGAGGCTGAAACCCGGATTGCGGACGCGGAGAAGAATCGGGCGGACGTGGAAGAATTCATCCGCCGCCTGAAAGCCTACGGCGATCCCACGGAGCTGACGCGGGAGATGTGCATGGAGCTCATCGAATTCGTCACTGTGGATAAGTGCCCGGGCAGGTACAGCAAGGATCCCCGGGAGATTCACATCTACTACAAGCTCCTCGACAAGCGCGCCGCGGAGGAAAACAGGGGTAAACCGACAAAAACATGTGCGGATAATTGACGTCCAAGACCAGCAACATTTACACGCATCTGGACTATAGCTCCAAGATCAACTCCGCCAATAAGATCCTTGACTATTTCCCGCAGTAAATCAAAGTTCATCTCCTGAATTGAATAGGAAAATCCCGAAAGCCTCCATAAAACAGGGCTTTCGGGATTCCCGAGTGGTGCCGGTGGCGGGGGTCGAACCCGCACGTCCTTGCGGACACTGGATTTTGAATCCAGGGCGTCTGCCAATTCCACCACACCGGCATAGGTGCTTTTTTGGTGGGAAAACACGTTCTGATACTTTCTTGCGTTAGGAGGTCAGTGACGGAGGCACGCCAAAAAAGGGTATCCTCTTAAGACCGCCGAAATAGCTTTGCTATTTAAATGCTTCCGGTCATCTATTTTAGCGGAAGATAGCGGAAGTTGGGGTCTTTTGAGTCTGGCACGTCCGCCGATTCCGTCACACCGGCGTCAACACGGCTATTATACCGCATTTCCCGCCGGATTGCAAGACCTCCGCGCGAAAAATTTCCGCCGTCCGGCAAGTCTCCGTGCCCGTCGCGCGCTTTTTGGGAGAAATGCGGCGAAGCCCTTGCAAAATCCCCCGGAATTGACTATAATGGTATCAGAAACCGCCGGAAATGTCCGGCTGCGGCACAGAAAGGACACCATCATGGTTCTATCCACGCAAACCGACAATCTGTTTCATCGTTTCGGCCCGGACCGCGCGATCCCGATCTTCGCCGAGGCGGGTTATGACGCCATCGACTACTCCATGTTCGATATGACCGGCGACGACTGCCCGCTCAATACCGTCGACCCGGAGAAATTCGGGACCGATCTGCGCAAAAAGGCGGAAGCCGCGGGGATCTTCTTCAATCAGGCGCACGCGCCGTTCCCGGGATGGAGAGCGGGCGACGAGGCGTACAACGCGAAGCTGCCGGGCCGCATCGCGCAGTCCATCCGCATCGCGGGCGTCCTCGGCGCAAAATCGATCGTCGTGCATCCCATCGCTTACACCGTCGGCGGCGAGGAGCAGAAGCGCGTCAACTTCGACTACTACCGCGCGCTCGCACCCGTCGCAAAGGAATACGGCATCAAGATCGCGCTCGAGAATATGTGGGGGTATGACGGACGCCGCGGCTACATCATGCCGAACGTCTGCTCCTTCGGGGCCGATCTCGCGGAATACTATGACGGGCTCGCCGATCCCGACGTCTTCACGGTCTGCCTCGACCTCGGGCACTGCGGCCTCGTGGGCGATGAGCCGGACGATGCGATCCGCGTCCTCGGACACGACCGTCTCGGCGCGCTGCATGTCCACGACAACAATTACAAGGCGGACAACCACACCGTTCCGTACGATTACGGCATGAAGATGAACTGGGACGCCATCACGAAGGCTCTCGGCGAGATCGACTATCAGGGCGACTTCACCTACGAGGCGGATTCGTTCCTCGGCCGGTTCGACGAGGAGACCGTCCCGGTCGCCGTGGCCTTCATGGCGGCGCTCGGACGCAAGCTCATCGAAAAGATCGAGAGGGCAAGAGTGAAATGATTCTCAAAAAGACCATCAAGGCGGTGAAGCCCCCGGTCCTCGGCATCGTGGGCGACGTCTCCGCAAAGGTTTTCGACGCGGCGAAGGAGCGCAGCTACCGCGAAGGCGTGCGCGACGGGAAGAAAGAGCAGCGGCGCCGGGATCTTCCCGTGATCGCAGGCGCGGTCCTGGCATCGGCGGCGATCGCGCAGGTGCCGTATCTCATCCTCGCCCTCGTGCGCCGCAAGCAGGCGAAGGAAGAGGAAGCGCGCCGTGCCGCAGAGAAGGAGAGGACGCTCCTCGAGAACGTCCGCGCCATGCTCAGCCGCGACATCGAGCGGTTCCGGAAACAGTAACGGGAACAGAATGATCAAAAAGCGCGCAGATTTCGCATCCGCGCGCTCTATTCGTATCGGGAAAGGGATCCTCAGGTCCCCATCGTGATGACGTGCTGCCCGAGCCGGCGTCCGGCTTCCGCTTCATCCCGGCGGCAGGTCAGGACGATGGTCTGTCCGCCGTCCGTGAGGGTCGAGAGGAAGCCCGCCGTGCGTTCCGCGTCGATGTGGGCGAAGCTCTCGTCGAGGATCACCGGAGGACGTTCGCCGCGGAACATCTCGTCCGCCAGCGCGAGCCGCAGGCTCAGATACGCGAGATCGGCGGTGCCCCGGCTGAAATTCTCCTGCGGGACGACGTCCGCGCCGTCCGAGAGGGAACAGCGGAACCCGTCGTCGAGGAGCATCCGGTCGTAGGAGCCGCTCGCCTTCTTCACCCGTTCCGACGCGGCCTCCGCGATCCGCGGGATGACACCGCGCCGAAGCGCTTCACCGGCGCCGCGGATCGCCTGATTCGCAAGCTCCAGCGCATCGTGACGCAGACTCAGCTCTTCGATCCGCTCGTCCGCCGCGCCGATCAGGGTGTCGAGCTCGTCCGCCGGACGTTCGATCTCTCCGGCAGCCGCGAGCTTTTCCTCGAGCCCCGCGCGACGCTTTTCCGCCGCCCGAAGCGCGTTGTCCGTGAATTCCCGCTCGCCGATCAGTGCTTTGATGTCGCTCTGGGTCATCGCCGCAGCCTGCCGCCCCCATTCGGTCGAGAGGACGTCGTGCGCGTCGAGCTCCGCCTCGGAGATGTTCACATCCTCGAGCTGCTCGCGCAGAACGCTGAGACGCCCTTCAAGACGGCTCCGGCGCGCGGTGATCTGTTCGCGGTCGGAGGTGATCTCGGCGCACTTCTGCCGGAGGGCGGAGAGGGTCTCGTAGATGTCGTCGGACTCTTCGATCCCGGCGCGCACCGCCAAATCGTGCACCCGGGAGACGGCCGCGCCGTACCGCAGCTTCGCCGCTTCGAGACTGTCGAGCATCCGGCGGCGTTCCCCGCTCTGGGCGCTCTCCCGCTCGAGGACGTGCAGACGCTCCCGGACGGCAAATTCGATCTCGTCGGCGGACTCCGCGTTCCACTCCTGCAGGCTCTCCGTGAGGGCCGAGGAGGTCCCGACGTGCCGGATCACCGCGACGACCGCGCCGGTCATCAGAAGGAGCGAGGCGATGAGCGGGATCGGATAGATCGGATGGCCGTTCACCGCAAAGGCAAGGGAAATGCCGAGCCCGATGACGGCTGCCGCCGCCAGTCCGATCGCCGCGACGAATTCCCCGCGCGATTTGGCCGCCAGCCGCCGCACGCCCGCGATCGCCGCGATCGGATCCGGGATGTTGTCCCCGACGACGGAATTGAGCGTGTCCATTTTCAGAGCGTTCGAGTCCTCGTAGGGATCGAAGCGGTCCTCGGGCTTCGCGCGGGAGAGGATGTCGGCGGGCAGGGGACCGTCCTCCGGGATGATCCCGTCGTCAGCGCGCTCGTCGTCCTCGTCTTTGCCGGATCCGGCGGAGCGGAAGGGGTAGGGACGCGGATCGGCGGGAAGATCGCCCTCGCCGGGGAACCGTTCCCGATAGGCCGCGAGCTGTTCGTCATAGGCGCGGATGTCGCGTTCGGAATCGCCGAGGATGGCGTCGGCGCCTTCGGAGAAGGGGGAGGCTGCGAGCGTCTGCATGGCGGATTTCAGCCGCGACAGCTGGCTCTCCGCCTCGTCCGCCGCGTCGATGCGCCGCTTGAGGGTGATCTTTTCGAGCGCGTCGAAGATCGCGTCGTGGCGCGCCTTGTCCTCTTCGAGCTCGCCGATGCGGCGGCGGATGTCGTCGAGGGACGCGGAGAGGGACAGAAGTTCCGCCGTTCTTGCCGCGCTGGAATTCCGCTCGGCGAGCAGGGCGGCACGGCGTTCCTTCAAATCCGCGATCTCCCCGCCGCCTCCGTTTTTGTGGGAGAGCTCCCGGCGCAGATCGTCGAGCTGCTTTTCCGCCCGCCGGATATCGACGTTCTCGTCCGCGGACGCCAGCAGATTCTCGACCGCGGTCTTCGCGCCGCCGCCGGTCTGTCCGACGGGAGCTTCGGGACGCACGGAGACCTGCGAGACGAAGCAGGTGCTGACGAAGACGTCTTCGGGCACGCCGAAGAACTTCATGCCGGGTTCCTCGCCCGTGATGATCTCCCCGCTGCTGCGGTCGATGATGCGGATGCGCTCGCCGGCGGCCGTGAGGGACCGCTCGATGCGCCAGAGCCCGCCGTCGTCGGTGCGGACGGTGAGATGTCCCGAGGCAGTCCCCGTGCGGCTGTTCAGGTAGCGCGCGCGCTCGGACACGCCGCTCTTTCCCGCCCGGGAGGAGAGACCGTAGAAGATGAATTTGATGAACGCGGCGACGGAGGATTTTCCGGTCTCGTTTTTACCGTATAGGATGTTCGCGCCGTCGGCAAAGTCGAGGGAGAAGTCCTCGAGTCCGCCGAAGGACGCGATATGGAGGGATTGAAGGTTCATAACAACCCTTTCTGATGCGATTCAGAACGGAATTCGTACGGGGGAAGTCAGACGACGCGGACGCCGCTCAGGAACACGGCTTCGGGCGCGGTCCCCGCGAGCATGATGTCGTCCGCGGCGAGCACGAGATCGGCGTCCTTGCCGACTTCGATCGAACCGACGCGGTCCTCGATGCCGATGTGCTTCGCCGGGTTGATCGTGATGGCCCGGAGCGCCTCGAAGGGATCCATGCCCGCTTTGACGGCAAGCCCGGCGCAGAGCGGCAGGTATTCCTGCGGGATGACCGGGGCGTCGGTGATGATGCTGACGGAGAGACCGGCTTTTGCGAGGATGCCGGGGGTCGCGAAGGTCTTGTACAGGAGCTCGGACTTCGACGCGGAGGTGAGCGACGGGCCGACGGCGACGGGATAGCCCGCCCGGACCAGCTCGTCCACGATGAGGTGGCCTTCGGTGCAATGCTCGATGGTGAGCTTCACGCCGAATTCCTTCGCAATGCGGATGGCGGTGCAGATGTCGTCGGCGCGGTGCGCGTGGGCCTTGAGCGGGATCTCGCCGCGCATCACCGGCAGGAGCGCCTCGTATTTCATGTCGAATCCCGGACGCTTCGAGGGATCGTCCCCGGCCGCGTCGAGCTTCTCCATGTATTCGCGGGCCTTGAAGAGCGTCTCCCGGAGCTTCGCCGCCACGGTCATGCGCGCGGAAACGCCCTTCGATCCGTAGCACCGCTTCGGGTTCTCGCCGAACGCGCACTTCATCGCCGCGGATTCCTTCACGAGCATGTCGTCGACGCAGTTGCCATGCAGCTTGACGGCGACGAAGGTGCCGCCGAGCACGTTCGAGGAGCCGGGACCCGCGCAGACGGTGGTGACGCCCGCCCGGAGCGCGTGGGGGATCGCGAGGTCGTGCGGATAAAAGCTGTCGACGGCGCGGAGCTGCGGCGTGACGGGATCGTTGTATTCGTTGTAGTCCTGTCCGGGGCTGCCGATGCCGTAGTCGTCGAGACCGATGTGGCTGTGCGCGTCGATGAGGCCGGGATAGACCCTCAGCCCCTCGGCTTCAAAAATCTCTTCGCCTTCGGCGGGCGCGAGGGAGGGGGCGATTTCGGCGATCTTGCCGTTTTCGGTGCGGATATCGGCGCGGTAAGGCTCGCGGCGGACGGCGTCATAGACGGTTCCGTTTCGGATAAGCATGGTGGACCTCCGTTGTGATTCAGAGTTGTGGCGGGTTTCCCCGGTTTTCCTCCATTATAACAAATGCGGAGCCCGATGTCAACGAGCGCGGGGAAAAAACAGACATTTCGGGGCGGGGAAGGGCAGCCGGAGGATCTCCCGCAAAAAAACGGAAAGAAATTTTCGGATTCCCCTTGACTTGAATGAGGTTTTCTATTATAATATAAATGCAAATCAAAATCAAAAGCAAGGAGAATTATCCGTGAATCGTATCAAACAGCTGAGAAAGGAAAAGAGCATCTCTCAGGTCAAGCTGGCGGAGGTCCTCGGCGTGCATCAGACCGCCATCAGCCAATGGGAGACCGGCCGCACGAATCCCGACCTCGACACGGCGAAGAAGCTGGCTGCCTATTTCAACGTCACCCTCGATTATCTGCTCGCGGGTGAGGAATTCCGCAATCCGGCCCTCCCGACCTCCGAAGCGACGCAGGAGGAGCGCGCCGGGATGCTGTCCGCCGTCCGCCGCCGTTTCCCGCTGCTCGGCGACATCGCGTGCGGCGAGCCGATCTTCGCCGACGAGGACCGCGAGAGCTACGTCGACGTCATCGCGGACATCGAGGCGGATTTCTGCCTCCGCGCGAAGGGCGATTCGATGATCAACGCGCGGATCTGCGACGGGGATCTCGTCTTCATCAAGCAGGTCCCAATGGTGGAGAACGGCGACATCGCCGCGGTCATCATCGGGGGCGAGGCAACCCTCAAGCGGGTCTACTATTATCCGGAGCGCAACAAGCTCGTCCTCGCGCCGGAGAACTCCCGCTACGAGCCGTTCGTGTATTTCGGGACGGAGCTCGATGAAGTCCGCATCCTCGGGAAGGCGATCGCGTTCCAGAGCATCGTGCGGTGAACGGAGCCCGCGGCATACGAAACAAAAGAAAAAGGCGCGTGCGTTTTCGGCGTACGCGCTGTTTCTGTTGATACGGGCCGCAGGCGTTGTGATCCCGCTATTTCACGAACTGTAAGAACACATCCTTCGGCAAATAGTAAGCTCGCGTTTTGTGCTCATGATCATAGAAAGGTATTGGTCGAAATAAAGGATATCCGTCACAGAACGACTGAGGAAAGAGTCGTTTTTCTTATCTCCGATGGAAAAAAGAAAGAGACGGGATTTTCATCACCGTCTCTAAGCGGATTACGGGGCTCGGACCCGCCACCTCAACCTTGGCAAGGTTGCGCTCTACCAAATGAGCTAAATCCGCGTATGCCTCCGGTCGGAATTGAACCAACGACACGGGAATTTTCAATCCCCTGCTCTACCAACTGAGCTACAGAGGCTCATGTGCCGGAATCAGAAGATTGAAGGCACGACCCGGACGAGACTCGAACTCGTGACCTCTAGCGTGACAGGCTAGCGTTCTAACCAACTGAACTACCGGGCCAAACGTCCTCGACGAGGCCTCTTTTGGAGCGGCTCCCGCGCTGACGGATTAGATTATACCACACGGCCGTGGCTTTGTCAACCCTTTTTTCAAAAAATTTCGGATTCTCCCCCGTTTTTTTCGCTCCCTCCGTCCTGCTGCCGCAGAAGCGACGTGAGCCTCGGAAAACGCGGCTCGAACGTGAAGAAACGGTCGAGGAGACGCCCGAAGAGCGCGATGATCGGCGCGTTGACCGCCGTGATGAGGATCGTGCCGACGCCGAAGCCGTTGAATCCGCCCGTGAGGAAGAACGACATCGCGGCTGAGAGGACGAGCATCGCGGCGTCGTTGACCTGCTTGACCCGGTTGACGTCGAACCCGAAGCGGTCCGCGATCTCCCGCACGAGGAGCTCATAGATCTGGATCGGCAGGGAAGTGCGGAAGACGAACGCGATGGCCAGCGCCGTGAGAAGTTCCCCGGCTGCAAAGGCGATGATCCGGATCGCCATCGATTCGTACGGCGCGTTCCCGCCGAAGACAAAGAGCCAGCCGTCGATGCACAGCCCCGCGATCACCGCCGTCCCGAAGGAATAGAGATACCGCCACCGGAACCGCTGCACGGCGACGCACATGAGAATCAGCAAGACCCCTTGCCACACGTATTCCGCCGTCCCCTGCGTGAACCACGGGAAGGCGTCCCGCAGGGCGTAGTGCAGGATGAAGGGCGGCGCGGCGATCATCGAGAGGCCGAAGTTGGCTTTGGTGCACAGCGCGACGCCGAGCGCGCAGACGACGATCCCGATGACCCATGCCGCCTCGTTCATGCCGCCGATCTTCTTTTTTTCGTTCCGGTTCGGTTCCGGTGTCATGGCAATCTCCTTCGTTTTTTTCATAAAAAGGACAGGCTGAGAAAAACGCAGCCTGTCCGCGCCGGATGAGCGGCTTCGGTAGTTATACTGTGTCGGGGATGGCGGGGAGAGATCGCGGGACCCCTCCCCGTATGGATTTCAGAGACGCTCGAACCACACGTTCCGGAACGAGACCGGGTCGCCGTGATCCTGCAGAAGGAGCGGACCCTCTGCGACGCGGTAGTCCGTCACGCCGCCCGGGGTGTTCCGCGGCAGCTCCACGTTGTTGTGAATGACGATCCCGTTCTGCAAAACCGTGAGGAAGCCGTTCTTCACGATCTCGCCGTTCTCGAAGCGGGGCGCGCGGATGTAGATGTCGTAGGTCTGCCATTCGAGCGCGGGCCGGCAGGCGTTGGTGAGGGGCGCATGCATCGAATAGACCGCGCCGCAGTCGGAGAAGTCCGGATTCTCGATCCCGTAGGAGTCGAGGACCTGGATCTCGTAGCAGCCGTGAACATACACGCCGCTGTTGCCCTTGCCCTGACCGCTTGCCCAGGGCATGTCGGGTTCGCGCCATTCGACGTGGATGTGCGCGTCGCCGTAGGTTTCCTTCGAGACGATGTCGCCGTGACCGACGGTCATGACGCCGTCCTCCACGGTCCAGTTGATCGGGGAGCCGTCCCGGTGCGCCCACGCGTCGGTGGAGGTCCCGTCAAAGAGAATGACTTTTTCCATCATCGTGCTGTCCTTTCGTTTGATCCGCAGGGATGCGGTTCTGTCGATCCCATTATAGTCTCTCTGCGCGCGCTTGTCAAGAGGTTACGGAGCGGAATCCGCTTCGGCCGCGTGAGAAAGCAGCGCGGAGGCCGTGGCGGGGGTGACGGTGTAGATCATGGTCGACGAGAGGGGGGAGCAGAAGACGCTCTCGTCCGTTTCGTCGCCGAAGAGGAGGGTATAGGAGGTGTCGAGGTAGTTCGTCGCGGTCGTGTTGCCCTCGCTGTCCTGCGTAGAGACCGCCTTGCGGTAGCTCACGGTCACTGCGCGTCCGCCGTCGAGGCCGCAGGCCGCCTTCTCCTCCTCCGTCGCCGCGTAATCGGTGCAGGTGTAGAGATAGACCTTGCCGAGGGAAGTGAGGATCTCTTCGATCTCGTCGGCGTCGGTCACGGTGCGTTCCGCGTCGCCGTCCCGGACCGTCACCGCATTCACATATTCCCGCGACGCCCATTCGGACGAGGGGATCGTGTCCCGGACGAGGAGGTCGTCGAGGGACTTCGAGAAGGTCGAGGCGAGGTTCTGGGAGACGAGGTAGACCGCGCCGTCCGCCATGAGATAGTAGGAGCCGGAGAAGCTGTTGTAGTCGCCGGTCTTGTAGACGTGCTTCTCGCTGCCGTATTCGGCGGTGATGACGCAGGCGGGGTCGTCGAGGCCGTAGTCCGCGGGCGCGCCTTCGTCGACGGTGCGGGAGGCGGTGATCGAGGCGATCGCGTTCGCCATCTGCGCCATCGTGGACGCGTTGAGCGGGAAGGCGGGATCGGCCTCATACCGCCATGCGCCGTTCACGACGACGAAGCGCAGGGGATCGCCGCCGTTTGACTGGAATTCGAGCGCGGTCATGTCGGGGAGCGAGAAGTCCGCGACGGTGACGGAGGTGTCGTCTGCCTGCGCCGCGAGGGCTTCCGCCGCCGCTTTCCGCTCGTTCGCCGCCGAGAGGACCTTGTAGCCGATCAGAAGGGCGGCGAAGACGAGCACGAGGATGAGGAGGGGGATGAGAGGATTCTTTTTTCGGGTTTTCATCATTTCCTCCGTCTGCGGAACCAGATCACGAAGCCGATGGCCAGAACGGCGACGGGAATGACGATCGCCACGACGGCGGACCAGACGGCGGACTGTGCTTCCGTCACCGTCAGCGCTTCGACCTGCATCAGCTTGCCGAGGATCGCGAAATTGGTCTTGTTGCCGTTCATCCAGTCGATGACGGAGAGGAAGACGGCGCCGTTGCCGCCCGAAACATAGGAGTTCGCCGTGTCATCGGTGAGACCGGGCGAGGAGAACCACACGAAGCGTCCGCCCGCGTCGGTCTGGGAGGCCGCGCCCACATAGACGAGTCCTTCGATGTCGGCGTCGGACTTCGTGAAATCGCTGTTGGTCAGATCGGTCTTCACGAAGGCGCCCGCGGTCGTGGAGAGCAGGGGCGTCACGGCGGCGGTCCCGTTCGAGACGATCCCGTGCGCGGCGTTCGCAAGGACGTAGACGTTCGGGTTCGCGAGCAGGGAGAGGGGCTCCGTGTCGGTCGAGCCGAGCGCGGGCAGCAGATAGTGCGGCGCGGAGGAGAACGGCGTGCTCATGTAGCGGTTCCGGTCCGTCTCCACGACGAGGCCGTCGACGGATTCCATGCCCATCTTCGCGGCGAGGGCGGCGAGATTCGGCATCGCCTTTTCGGACCACGACACCGCGCCGGTCACGAGGATGACGGAGCCGCCCCGGTCGAGGTAGCTCTCGAGCATGGCTTCCTCGCCCGCGCTGATGTCGGACGTCGGGAGATTGATGAGGAGCGAGGTCACGTCTTCGGGAACCGCCTCGATATTGAGCAGGGTGAGCGAGCGGATCTCGACGTTTTCGTCCCCGATGAGGGAGGCGTAATTCTCGCTGAGCGCGGTCTCCCCGTGCCCTTCCAGCGTCGCGAGGACCGGGAGATCGTCGCGGGTGACATAGTCCACGGCGGTGGTCAGCTGCAGTTCGCCGTAGTAGTAGGGCGTGCCCTGCGGGATCTGGCCGTAGTAGTAATAGTAGTAATAGTCCTCTTCCGTATATTCGGTCTGGAAGATCTCATAGTAATCGACGGGGTAGGACCGCTTGGCGCTCACGGCGATGATCGAGTTGTCGGAGAGGGTCTCCGTTGTGTACTGCTCGAGGAACGCGGGGTTCGTCACGGGATCGACGGTCGACCAGGTGACATGGGAATTGAGCGCGTGGTAGCGTTCGAGCATCTCGCGGATCGTCGGGTTTTCGTTCCCGCGCTGCGTGAGCAGGTAGATGTGCACGTCTTCGTCCACGCGCGAGAGAACGTCCTTCGTCTCGTCGGAGATCGTGAAGAGCTCGCGTTCGGAGAGGTCGAATTTCGTCATGGTGGACGGCAGCTCGCCGGCGAAGAGGTTGACGACGATGAAAATGGCGATGACCACGGCGGTTGTGGTGATGCTGATGGAGCCGATCTTCAGCGCTTTTTTGTTGACGCTTTTCTTCGGCGCTTTCGTTTCGTTGTTCATGTCAGCCCTCCTTAATTCCAGCGTTTCTTTTCCATCGACTGCACCGTGAGAAAGACGAACAGCGCGGCGGTGGAGAGGTAGCAGACGAGCGCGGTCACGTCAAAGAGACCCTGCGCGAAGGGATTCAGCCGCTCGAAGAGAGCCGTGGCCGAGAGCAGGCGCGGGACGGCGTTCTCGTACAGAGAAGCGTCGATCGCGTAGACGAGGACCATGGCCGCCGCGAGGATCACGCCCACGGAGACGGCGACGGTCGTATTCTTCGTCATGATCCGCACGATGACGGCGGCCAGCAGCGCGAGGATGAGAAATCCCGCGAGGGAAGCCGGGGCGGAGGCCGGGATGAGGGTCGCGAGCCCGGACATGAAGTTGAGGAGCAAGAGGACCGCGAGACAGACGACGGCGGCGATCACCTGGCTCTCCGTGAGGGAGGAGAGGAACATACCGATCGCGATGAGAGCGGCGCCGAGCAGGAAGAAGGCGAGGATCATCGCGTAGGCGGTCGTATAGCGGACGTTCCCGAAGGAGCCGAGGATGAGCGGGTAGAAGCAGATCACGCCGCAGGGGATCGCGAGGATCGTCACCATGGCGAAGTACTTCGCAAGGACGATCTGCGTCATGGACATCGGGAGGGAATAGAGGAGCTGATCGGTCTTGGTGTGCTTTTCCTCCGCGACCGAGCGCATCGTGAGCACGGGGATCGCGAGAACGTACAGGAAGGACGCGGCGGAGACGGTCGTCTCGAAGCTGGGGTACATCCCCCGGAGATTGTAGACGATGGTATAGATGCCGACCATCAGAAGCAGGAACGCGACGACGATCGCGCCGGTCATGCCGTTGAGATGGGTGCGGAGCTCCTTCTTATAAACTGCTGACATGATATCCTCCTTCCTCAGCCGCCGAAGAGGGGCGTGTAATCGTCATCGTCCCCGGATTTTTTCGCCTTCTGCTGCTTTGCCGGCGCGGGCTCTTCGGCGGGGATCGCTTCGGGTTCGGGCGCGGGCGTCTCTTCTTCGGCGGGCACTTCACCGGTTTCTTCCGCCTGCGGTGCGTTCACGGGCGGTTCGACGGCCGGCTGACTGTCCGCCTTTTCTCCGGTCAGCTCGAGGAAGACCTTTTCGAGGGTGACTTCCTCGTATTCCATCGAGAGGATCGGCATTTTCGCGTCGGCGAAGCGGAAGAAGACGTCTTCGCGGATGTCGGCGGACGAATCCGTCGCGATGCGGACATGGAGCAACCCGAGCGGCTTCGGATCGACCGAGATCTCCTCGACGCCGGGGATCGATTCGACGGCGCGGCGCACGGACGCTTCCTCCCCGCGAACGGTGAGGTCGATATAGTTCTTGCCCTCGTACTGCTTCGTGAGGTTTTCGAGCGTGTCGGAGGCGACGATCTTGCCGCGGGCGATGATGATGACGTAGTCGCAGACCGCGGAGATCTCTGTCAGGATGTGCGAGGAGAGGATGACGGTGTGATCGCGGCCGAGCTGGCGGATGAGCTCGCGGATCTCGATGATCTGGCGCGGGTCGAGGCCGACCGTCGGCTCGTCGAGGATGATGATCTCGGGATCGGTGAGGATGGCCTGGGCGATGCCGACGCGCTGCCGGTAGCCCTTCGAGAGATTCTTGATGAGCCGGTTCGCATATTCGCCGAGGCCGGTCTTCTCCACGACGCGGTCGATGGCTCTCCAGAGCTCGTCCCCCCGCAGCCCTCTCGCTTCGCCGACGAACGCGAGGTATTCCTCCGGCGTCATGTCGGGGTAGAGCGGCGGCTGCTCGGGGAGGTATCCGATGGCGGATTTCGCGCCGATGGGATCCTCATAGATGTCGCAGCCGTTCACGGTGACCTCGCCCTCGGTGGCGGCGAGCGTGCCGGTGATGATGTTCATGGTGGTCGATTTCCCCGCGCCGTTCGGGCCGAGGAAGCCGTAGATCATGCCTTTCTGTACGGTGAAGCTGACGCCGCGGACGGCTTCAAAATCGCCGTAGCGTTTGACGAGATTCTTGACTTCGATCAAGGCGGTACCCTCCGGTTTGCTTACAGGATTCTGGATTTCTTCAATTAGGTCTATTATATCACGCTCCGGGCCCTCTTGCGTGTGGTTTCGGTGAAAAATTCATGAAAATTTCGCGGTTTTTGGATCCTCTGCGCCGCCGCGGGACCGCTTTTCGCATAATCTTCACAAAAACCTGTTGAAATCTCCCGGGTTTTATCGTACAATAACTTATTCCTCAACTCTGCTTATTCCCGGAGGTCCCCTATGCAAATCAAATCGCAAGTCCGGCGCGCGGCGCTCGTTCTGCTCGCAGTCTTCGTTCTGTCAGGCGCGCTCGCGGCGTGTGAAAAAACCGCTCCCATCTCCCCGAATCCGCTGCCCGTCCAGCCGTCCGCGTCGACACCCGTGGATTCCGGCAACTCGGATGCCGCCTCCTCCGCCGAGACGCCGACGGAAGACGCGCAGACGGTCCCCGCGATCTCGGGCGGGGTGGATTCGGACGCGGACACCGTCGACGGGATCCCGATCCGGAACGCCTCCGAGCTCTCCCGCATCGGGACAAGCGCGAAATTCCCGCTGGACGGAAACTACGTCCTCGTCGCGGACATCGATCTCTCCTCGACCTCCTCCTTCACGCCCATCGGCGGATCGGAGAGCGAGAGCGGCATCGTCTCGGGGAAGAACGTCTTTTCCGGGACCTTTGACGGACGCGGCCACACGATCTCCGGCCTCAAGCTCGCGGTCAGCTCCTCGAAGCGCGTCCACGTCGGCCTTTTCGGCTCCGTCGGGTCCAACGACAAAAACAGCCCCGCCGTCATCAAAAACCTCATCCTGAAGGATGTGTCCGTGCGCGGGAACGCGGCCGGCGTCGCCTGTTACGCAGCCCTCTGCGGGCAATGCTCCGGGTATGTCACCGTCGACAACATCGCGCTCCTCTCCGGCAGCGTGGAGGTCGTCAACAAGAGCGGGGACCTGCTCGGCGTCGCGGCGCTCATCGGACAGTGCCGGACCGATACGAACACCGGCATGACCAACAAGCCGATCAAGATCACCAACATCTTCTCGAACGTCTCCGTCACCGCAGACAACCGCGGCAACAGCCCCTATACGAGCGGCATCATCGGGCGCATCCGCGGCGGCGATATCGGGCAGCTCAAGAACATCGTACAGCTCGGCACCGTCACCCATGAGGGCTCGGTCGGCGGCGGCAACGCCATCACCACCGGCGACGCTGGCTCAAAGGTCGTCGAGAACGTCTACTACCTCGCCGGATGCGGCATCGATCCGAAGGAGATCGGGCAGGCGAAGTCCTATGAATCCCTCTCCGGCGGCAACCTCACGCTCGATCCCGACGTCTGGCACGTCGCCGAAGGGCTCTATCCCATGCCGGAGATCCTCTACAAGAGCCCCTACTTCGCCGTGGTGGATTTCGTCGCGCTCACCCTGGCGGAGGGCGAGACCCCGGATTCCGTCGAGAGCGATTTCCCCCTGACCACCTCGATCATGGGCAAGAACATCACGTGGAACTCCGACAAGCCCGCCGTGATCCTCATCGATCAGGGCGTCGCCCGCGTGACGAAGCCGGAATTCGGCTATGAGACCGTGAAGCTCACGGCGCGCGCGGACGGCGTCATCAAGACCTACGAGCTGCGCGTCTTCTCCGGCGTCTACGGCGAGATCGAGCGGGTCGGCGACACCCTCTACGCCCGCAATTATCCCGCCGGCGTGACCTACAAGTGGATCGTGAAGGACGTCAAGTCCGGCAAGACCATCAACACCGATTCCACGAAAAACGACTCGATCACCCTCGGCGAAGGGGACACCAACCGCATGATCACCCTCCAGGTCGAGGGCTACGAGGAGGTGTATTACTTCGTCAGCAACCTCCCGACGATCTTCATCAACTCCTCGGCCGGGTACAGCGGCATCTCGAAGGGCGGGTACAGCTCCGCCACCATGCGCATCGCGACGACGGAGAAGTTCCCCGACACGGCGTACGACGGCGGCATCGACATCAAGGTCCGCGGCAACTCCACCGCGTGGGCGCCGAAGCGGCCGTTCAAGATCAAGCTCGACACCAAGGCCGATCTCTTCGGCATGGGCGCGAACAAGCATTGGTGCCTCCTTGCGAACTTCTATGACCGCACCAATCTGCGCAACAAGATCTCCTACGACTTTTCGATGGATCTCGGCCTTGTCGGCTGCGATTCGGAGCTCGTGAACCTCATTTTCAACGGCGAATACGTCGGCCTCTATGAGTTCACCGAGGCGATCCGCGTCGGCGAGACCCGCGTCGACATCTTCAACTGGGAAGAAGAGGCGGAGGCCGTCGCCAAGGCGATCTATAAGAAAGAAGAGCTCACGAAGGAGGAGCGGACCAAGCTCGAAAACAACCTCACCCGCGATCTCTCGTGGATCACGACGGGCGTGTACGGCGACTATACCATCGCGGACTACTACGACACCTCTGGCTACGACATCACGGGCGGCTATCTCCTCGAGGACGACGCCTACTTCGACGAGACCTCCAAGTTCCTGACGACGAACGACATGAAGATCATGGTGAAGAAGCCGGAATACCTCCGCACCAACACGGAGATGATGAACTACCTCCAGACCTATGTGCAGAACACGGAGGACGCCGTCTACGCGCCGAACCGCCTCTCGAACGAGGGCCTGCACTATTCCGAGTACATGGACGTCGATTCCTTCATCGATTTCTGGATCGTCAATACCCTCTACAAGAACGTCGAGCTCCTCTTCAAGAGCTGCTACCTCTACAAGCCGGTCGGCGGAAAGCTGACGTGGGGACCCGTGTGGGATATGGACTGGACGTCCGCCAACCACGTCAACCTCGACCAGACCTCTTCGAAGTACGACAGCTGGAAGCAGGGACAGAGCCAGGACCGCGAATACTGGTACAAAGCCCTGTACAACGACCCGTGGTTCGTTCTCCAGCTCATGGAACGCTGGAACTCCGTCGGAGACAAGGTCGACACGATGTTCGCGCATTACGACGAGGTCGCCGAGGAGATCCAGGACGCCGCGGAGAGCGACAACCGCCTCTGGGGCTATGACTGGAAGTACAAGCAGGAGGTCTCGACGCTGCGCAAATGGCTCGTCAACCGCCGCGAATGGCTGGATGAGCAGACACAGGATCCCGCGGCCATGATCGAATCCCTCGGGTACTACAAGAAATCGGACAAGATCGATCTCACGGGCTGCGCGGACGCCGGGGACCACTATGAAATCACCCTGACGGTCATGAACGGCGACGGGATCGCCTCGGGCGACGTGCTCCTCAACGGACGGGTATATCGGACCGACATCGAGATCACGGACGGCGCGGTGATCCGCGTGGAAAAGACGGACTGCCGCGAAGCGGGCCTCTACAACGTCGTCGAAGTCCTCACAAAGGACGCGAACGGCAAATACCTCGCCATCACGAAGCGCTCCGGCGAGAAGGGCTCGAACGCCAACGAAGCGGATTACCTCTACTGGATCGGAAACTGAACCGCATAAAATCAACGGGGCTGTCGCATGAACTCCAAGAAACGGAGAAATGCGACAGCCGTTCTCTTTCCATAGCGCTATCGGCGTTCTTTTTCTCCTTTATCGAGGAGAAAAAGAACCAAAAAGAGGAACTCTCTGGAAGTCTTGGGTGTTCCGCACTCTGCGGAGTGCGGGTCAGGGCGTTGCCCCGACACCCTGCCGCCTTTTGGAAAAGGCGGGCGAAAACTTTTGCCCTATTTGCGACAACCCGTTTATGTCGG
>JAFPWV010000118.1 GCA_017412675.1 Clostridia bacterium | reverse complement strand
ACATGAAAAAAGCACTCATTCTTCTTTCTGCAGTCCTTTTGATCGTGTTGATGGCGATCCCGGCGATGGCGGAATTCGATCTGGAAGACTTTACGATTCCGGATACCGGCGTCCACTTCGGCTTCAACGGCGACGCGAAGGATGAATTCGGCAACGTGACCGGCGAGCTGGTCGGCGAACCCACGTTCGTAGAAGGCCGCGACGGCACGGCAAACGGTGCTGTGTACCTCGACGACGACACGCAGTATATCCTCGTCGGTAAGTACGTCGATGCGGAGAGCTACACCGCGATCTTCTGGTGCAAAGTCGAAGACAACAACGAACACGTCTTCCTGTGCTCGTCGATGCTCGGCTCCATCCGCATCATCCATGACGACGGCGTGCATGTCGGCAGCACCATCAACGGCGTTGTGGACAACATCTCCGACTACGAGGCACCGCGCGACGAGTGGGTCATGCTGGCCTTCGTTTACGCGGATGAGAACATGGACATCTACGCCAACGGCGAGTATGCCACCTCTCTGAGCGGCGCGCTCCCGCTTCCGTTTACCCTCATCGGCAACGAAGCGGCGGAACAGAAGGGCTGGCAGAAGTATCCCTTCCTGACGCTGGACGACGCCTGGTTCTACGACCGCGCGTTCTCTGCGGACGAAGTGAAGGCCTTCTACACCGAGACCGGCGGCACGGCATCTGCGAAGGAGTACCCCGTAAATTCCGCGTTCATCGATCAGGATGTTCTCGACGCGGATTACTGGGACGACCCGGAAACGCTCGATCTCGGTGGTCACGGTCAGCCCATCCAGTATGTAAACGGCTACGGCGTCGGGTATTCCTCGCTGAACGACCAGGTCATCTATGAAAAACTTGATTTCGGCGATAACGGCGCTGACAAGTTCATCATCAACTTCAGCTTCGGCGCAGACACCAGCGCGATCCTGAACGTCTACATTGATGAGAAGAGCGACAAGCCCGCTGCTACTCTCGAAATCCCCAACACCGGTGGATGGGAAGAAGTTTGGGCACAGGAATTTGAAGCGGACATTGATGTTCCCGGTGGTAAACACAATGTTATCGTTGAGTTTGCGAACGACCAGTCCGGTTCTTTCACATACATCCGCTTCCATGAAAAAGGCGCTTCTGCCTCTGCTCCCGCTGCTTCCGGCGACATCGTGCGTGACGGTCTCGTCGCGTGGTATGACGGCGCGAACAACCAGAACGGCAGCCAGGACAAGCAGGCGAAGGTCTGGAAGGACTGCTCCGGCAACGGCCTCGACTTTGAGGTCGAGCTCAACGACACGAACTACTGGACCGACAAATCGTTCCATATCGACTCCGTGCGCAACTATCTGCCGGATGAACTGGTGGACGTCGTGAACGGCGATACCTATACCGTGGAATTCGTCGCGGGCGAGCTCGAATACCCGGCGACCGACTGGGTCTCCCTCATCATCTCCGACAACGACCACTTCTCTCTCTTCATCCGCGTCTCGAACGACAACCTCGAATACAAGTACAACGACGCGAACAAGGACAGACCGAAGGCGGATGACGGCGCGGAGCTTGTGAACAACTCCACCGTAGCCGTTGTGTTCGACATCAACACCCAGGACTGCTGGATGTATGTCGACGGCGTGATGGTGTCCGAGAATGTCCCGGCCGAGACCAACATCGCCGACACCCTCATGCTCGGTCATGAGGATCCGCGGCGTATCTGGTCCGGCGATGTGTACGGCATGCGCTTCTACAACCGCGCGCTGAGCCCTGAGGAGATCGCGCAGAACGCGGCGGCGGACAATGCGAAGTACCGCGGCGGCGCGCCGCTTCCGACGCCGACGGAGACCCCCGCGAAGACCGAGACGCCCGCCGAGGAATCCCGCGGCTTCAAGAAGCTCACGGACGCGGCGGCGGCGGTCGGTATGACCCCAATCACCGGGTATGAATGGGAAGACGGCACGGGCGGCTACGGCGGCGAAGGTCCGGAGAATCTCTGGGACGGCAGCGTCACCACGAAGTTCTGCACGAGCGAATTCCCGGCCGAATCCGAAGCCTCTCTTGACGCGACCTACAAGGTCACCGGCTTCACGATGGCGACGGCGAACGACAACGCCGAGTACAACGGCAGAAGCCCGAACGCCTGGACGATCTCCGTCTCCGCGGACGGCGAAAACTGGACCGTGCTGGCCGAGGGCGACGACAGCTTCTTCGAAGAAAAGAACCAGACCTATTACAACGGTGAAGGCACTGCCGAAAACGTCGCGTTCGTGAAATTTGAAGCGGAGGGCACGGCCTCCGGCACGTTCCAGGTGTCCGAAGTAACCCTCTACGGCGAGAAGACCGGCGAAAAGCCTGCGAAGCCCGAACCTGTGAAGGAAGAGCCCAAGGCGGAAGAGCCCGCGAAGACCGAAGAACCGGCAGCGGAGCCCGAACCCGAGACGCCCGCCGAGACCCCGGCAGAGACGCCCGCTGAGACTCCGGCCGAAAAGCCCGCTGAGAAGCCCGCCGAGACGAAGAAGTCCGGCTGCGGCTCGATGATCGGCGGCGGCTTCATCGTGCTCGTCACGGTCCTCGGTTCCGCGTGGATTGCCAAGAGAAGATAAGAGAACCTTGATCCCGTAAGCGGCACGGCAGAAAGCTACGCCCCCTCCAAGGATCGAATCTGATAGAAATAATAAGGCTGGCGCTGTATCTCTGATCGGATATCCTGCGTCAGCCTTGTTTTTTCCCGAGAGACGCGTCTGTTCCCACGTGAGTTCATCAGATTGGAAACGATGCGTTCCGAAATCTGAGCCATTGCCGTTCTTAAAACTTAAAAGCAGTATAACTCAGCATCATCGGAGTTAAAAACTGGTTCAAGTGATTGAAACTGCTGCTTGGATATGGTATAATATAACTAGAGTATTTCACTTCTCAGCGAAAAAGAAGCAAAAAGCAGTTGATTATAGCCATCCTGACGGATCGTCCGGATGGCGAGAGCCGAAACCGGAGGTATCGGCTTAAGGCGTGGTTGCTTTCAAACGAATCTTATCTCCTGAGCTAATCATTTATCTTGCCGTATGAATATTCCGATTTTGAAGGCCTTCAGACGATTTGAAAGGATAGATTTTTGAAAGAGGCGGCATGAATATCGAAATGATCCGTCTTGCCTGCTGTTATGGCGGTGAAACGCACGAACTCAAACAGGTCGAGATGGGAGTTTTCTCATCCGACAGAATCCGAGCCGAGGTTGTCATTGAACACATCAATGAGGGCGTAGACAAACTCCTTTGTCGATTCAGCAATCTTTCGGCTGAGTCACTTGTCTGTCAGCCGGAAATCCGCGTTCAGACGTGCTTTGTTCCGAATCGCTGGGTGATTCCCGGCGTCAGCTATAATGGCAATGACTGGGGACGCGGAAATGAGCCGAAGGGCTTCGCCTGCGATGGAGAACCGTGGGTTTTCGATGACCGGCGGACGACGATCCCGGCCTGCACGATCAGCGAGAACGAAACAGAGTACTTCGCGCTTATGGCGTCTGATGAAGACGAGGCGTCCCATCTCTGCTCCTGTTCGCTGGAGCGGTTGTCTGACGGGACAATGCTCCACCGAATCCTATGGCCGGAAATCGAAAGGCCAAAGACCTATGTGGGCCGTGACCGGTACGGCGAGCCGCATGAAGATTTCGTGACAATCCCGGCGGGCGGGATCTTCGCCGCATCGATCTTCCTTCTCCGTGGAAAGCCTTTCCTTCCGAACTATGCGACAGCGAACGTAGAGGATGCGGCCCTTGATCTGCTCTCAAAGCCCTTCCCTCCCCGCTTCACACCGGAGGAGATCCCCGCGCTCTGCTGCTCCTTTGCAAAAACACTCCTGCGGGACGTAGGCGAGCGACGTCTATTCTGCATCGGATACTCCCCGAATGGGGAAAACGGCTTCTCTCAGGCTTGGGGCAGCGAATTCGGCTGGTGCGGGCAGAACGGGATGTATGCCAGACTAATGATCGAACGCGGTACCGAGATCGGGGATGCCGCCCTTGTCTCCATCGGCACAGAGGTTCTCGACGCGTACAGTCACGAAGCCGTAGCGTCCACTGGACTGATCCGCACGCACTACGACCGGATCGTGAACGGAGGAAGCCCCGTAGAAGATACCTGCAACCTCGGTTTCGCCGTCTGCGAACTGTCGAAAACCTGGAAGTACCTGCAAGAACGCGGGGAGAAACACCCGAAATGGCTCGAAGCGGCCCGAAGCACCGCGGATTTCATGCTGGCTCACTGGTCAGACGAATGGGGCTTCGGCAAGGCGTGGAACACGGAAACGGGAGAATGCGTCGATCCGGAAGGCACCATCGGCGCCTACCTCATTCCTGGCCTGACTGCACTGTACGGCGTGACGAAAGAGGTTCGTTATATGGAAGCTGCCCGGCGCGCCTGCCGGTTTTACTGGGACCGGGATCTGGCTCAATTCACATGTACGGCAGGCGCCCTGGATACGTATTGCATCGATAAAGAAACCTCTGGCTCGCTGCTTGCCGGCGCGATGGATCTATATGAACTCGAGGGGGCGGATGAATGGCTGAGGTGCGCGAAGATGGCGGGCTGGTATTTCTGCTCGTGGATGTTCCACCATGACACGGTAAACAGCCCAGACAGCGATTTCGGACAGTACGGCTATCGGACGCTCGGAGGCACGACCGTCTCCGCCCAACACCATCACATCGACCTCTGGGGAGCATTGATGGTACCGTATGTGAAGCGTCTCGGGGACATCACGGGTGACATGCACTGGAACACCAGAGCGGATCTGCTCTGGGCAAACGCCATCCAGAACATCGCGCCCGCCGAGGGGAAGTTCATTCACGGAAGGATGCGTCAGGCAGGCGCGCAGAACGAGGCGTATTTCCACTGCCATTGGGGAGACGAAGGCGCGCCGGGGATATTCAACGAATGGCTCGTCGCGTGGCCCGAAGCCTTCTGCTGGAATACGGCAGAATGGATGAAAAGCAATGTCATAAACCACGCATAGGGACTCATATCTTGCTTTTCGGGCTGAGATTGTGAATATGCGTATGTCCACATTGTCAGGAGGTCTGCATGATCATCGCTTCTCACAAAGAGATCATCGAAGCCATCAAATGGAGTAAAAAGAACAGCCCCGTCGCTCACCTCGTCCTCTCCATGAACGGGAAATGGGGGACGGAAAAGGACAACCCCATGAATGTAGTGGCTGCCTTTGCTCGCCTTTGGCCTGAGACGCGCAGTTTTCTCCAGACTGCCGCGATGATGAACTATAAGGACGGTGGTCTGCTACGGCCAAGCGAGTTCGATATCAATTATCCACAGCAAAAGGTCAAAATTCAGATTCTCCGGGATTTCTTCGATCTACTTATGGTTATTGCGAAGTACATGGATGAAGTAGAGGACTTTTCCTTCATGGAATCTTTCTGCCGGGACATGTTGAAGCTATTTGTATGGAATACCTCCACACGAGATATCTTCCGGGGAACGATACTATACTCGCTCGATAAGCAAGGAAAAGAAGAAGAAGCATGGAGTCTCTTCGCTGAGTGGAAGAACGAAAAGACCGCATCGTTTTATTCCCTGGCGGTGTTGGACAGGATTGATACGGTGAGAGCAGCGGCAATTCTAGACCCGTACCGAAGCAGTGAAAATGATACGCTCAAGGGATACATCAAAATGCTGGACCGTCTGAGGGTTGCGAGAGGAGAGGTGGAAAAATGCTCGGACTGAAATCAAAAGAAAAGCGCGATCTCCTGAAATGGAGCAAACAGAACAATCCGCTTATGTTTTTCGTCCTCTCCATGGACGGGCTGTGGGATACGGATTATGAAGATCCGGAAAACATCAGCGTGCATTTTCTGAAATACTGGCCCGCTGTTAAGAATGAAATCATCCGGCTGGGTTTCAAGACTCCTGACGATATTCGAATTGACTATT
>JAFPWV010000117.1 GCA_017412675.1 Clostridia bacterium | reverse complement strand
GGGTGGATTCCCAAGGCGGGAACGGCCTTGGGCGGCGGTGATCCCCAAGAGGCTGGCCGCGGAAGCCTCTTGGGTCCCGTCCGGAAGGACAAATAAACAATCGACTTGGTCGATTCCTGATCCGCAAGCGTCAGCGCGCAAGCGAAAGAAAAGGCGTACCTTCTTCAGATACGCACTAATCAATATTGGTGAACGAACTTGCCGCAGGCGCGCTTGTTCGTATGCCACAGAGACACTTCGCGCCAAGGCGAGTTCGTCTCCTGTCTCCGGGCACCGCCCGGCGCGGTTTTTTCGTTTTCTCATCATACTTTCATCTACTTCTCCCTTGACTTCCGGGGCATTTCATGGTATGATATGTTTGTCAAGATATGGCCTCCCGTGCCGGGGGTGTTCCCGCCCTCCGGCAGAATGCGAAAGGGTTTCAGAATGGATTCCAGAAGAAAACAGAACAGAACGCACAACGTCCGCGAAAAACGCCGCGCGCTGCCCGCGATCCTCATCCTCGCCGCCGCGCTCCTCCTCGCGGGAATCGTATATTACGTCACCCTCCCGGCGATGAACATCCACTCCGGCGGGTTCTGGACCTACGTCATCTTCCTCCTCGTCCTCGCGGTGATCTGCTACTACGCGATCGGCATCCTCACGGGGAAGATCTTCGCCGAGACGGTCCGGTTCCCCTCCGGCGCGATCGACTTCCACACCTCGACCGAGGGCGGGAAGAAAACGAAATTCCCCCGCTTCGTCATCACCCTGATCGGCGCGATCCTCGCCTTCCTCCTCATCGGCACCCTCGCCGGATCCACGATCTTCCGCGCGAAGACCTATTCCTCCCTCATCACGGTGGAGGACGCGGACTTCGCCTCCGGGATCGACGAGACGGAATACGTCACCGATATCGCCCTGATGGACACGGCGTCCGCCCGCATCATCGGCGCGCGCACCCTCGGCACCCTCTCCGACCTCGTCTCGCAGTATGAGGTCTCCTACAACTACACCCAGATCGCCATGCAGAACGCAAAGGGCGAGAGCCACCCCTATAAGGTTTCCCCGCTCGAATACGCGTCCTTCTTCAAGTGGGTGCAGAACAAGGCGGCGGGCATCCCCGGCTACGTCAAGGTCGATACGGTCAAATTTGAAGCGGAATTCGTGCGCCTCTCCGGCGAGTACATCCGCTACAGCCCGTCCGCGTACTTCTCGAAGAACCTGATGCGCGCCCTGCGCTTCGCCTGCCCGACGGCCATCTTCGGCAGCGTCTGCTTCGAGGTCGACGACAACGGCCATCCCTACTGGGTCGCCTCGACCATGAAGCCCCACGCCGGTCTCTTCGGCGCGATGGACGTCGATACGGTCGTCACCCTCGACGCCTGCACGGGCGAGGTCGCGCGTTATGCCCCCGCCGATTCCCCCGACTGGATCGACATCGTCTACTACGGCGATCTCATCTGCCGAAAATACGACTGGTACGGGATGCTCCGCGGCGGCTGGCTCAACTCGGAATTCAGCCAGGTCAACTGCGTCGTCACGACCGACGACTTCGGCTACAAAATCATCGGCAACGACGTGTATATCTTCACGGGCGTCACCTCCACCTCGAACGACGAGGCGAACATCGGCTTCATCCTCGCCAACAGCCGCACGGGCGACTATAAGTTCTTCTCCGTGGCGGGCGCCGAGGAATACTCCGCCATGTCCGCCGCCGAGGGCTCGGTCCAGCAGTACGGTTACCGCGCGTCCTTCCCCTCCCTCATCAACGTGGGCGGCGAGGCGACGTATATCATGGTTCTGAAGGACGCCTCCGGCATCGTCAAGATGTATTCGATGGTGAACGTCAAGAACTACAACCTCGTCGTCACCAGCACCACGCAGGAGGACGTCTTCCAGAAGTACAAGGCAGCGCTCAAGCAGAGCGGGGCTGCGGTCCTCGACGACGTTCTCCCCGGTGAAGCCGTTCTCCGGGAAATCGTCTATGTGAACGAGGCAGGCGCAACGGTCGTCTACCTCAAGACGGACGGCGGCGTCTACAAGATGCCCTTCGACGAATCCGTCCTCTTCCTCGAGCCCGGCGACACGTTCACCTTCCTCAAGACATGGGATCTTCCGAGCGGCGTCACCGAGATCACCGACGTCAAGAAGAAGTAATCCCCCTTCAAGTCCCACCGAAATCAACCGGAGGTGCGGTCCATGAAACGCACATTTCCCCCGATCTTTCTCATCCTCCTGATCGTCTTGCCCCTCGTCCTCTCCTCGTGCATCTTCAAGGGACACGGGGAGAAGCCCGAGACGGCCGAGGCCGAACCCGTCGAAACCGAACCGCCGATCCCGCTCTTCTCGTGGGAGGAGCCCGGCGCCGGGAACGCGGACAGCCAGGGGTCGTCCAAAACGGGCGGTCCCGCGGAGCTGCGCGATTTCGGCAGCATGCCCCCCGCCTCGACGAAGTGGACCTCCCTCACCGAGGGCGAGGACACCCCGCGCGACGGTCTTTTCACCCGTGCCGCCGCCGCGCTCGTGACCGAACAGCTCGTCCGCTACTGTATGCGCGAGAGCTGGCTCTCCCCCGGCTTCACGGTCCCCGATCAGCAGGCGGTGACGGCCTTCCTCGTCTCCACCTACCGCTACCGGAACGTGAACGGCTACCCGACCTACCTCGCAAGCCTGCTCGAATGGGACGCCGACGCCCAGGTCTATGCCGTCTCCTCCGAAGCGGCGGACGCGGTGGCGCGCGGATTCTTCGGCTATACCGAGAGCCCGACCGAGACCAAGACGGGCTTCGGGTACGACTTCCTTTCGGGCCGGTATGAATTCGGCTCCGGGACGATCGAGCGCACCTCCTTCGAGATCTCCGATCTGAAGGTCTCCTCCGACGCGATCTCCACAGAAGCGCGCTTCCGCGTGACCGAGATCGCCGGTGGACGCCGGACCGACCGCGGCGAATACCGCATCTTCTACTACCAGCCGAACGGCGGCACCGGCTCCCCCCTGCCCAAGATGCTCTTTCTGAAAAAAGGCGCGGCCCTCACCGCCGCCCAGACCCAGACAGAGCCCCCGCTCACCGGAAATGCCGCCACCGGACCCGTCCCGTCCTTCCTCTCCCCCGAGGTGCAGATCCTGTACCGCCGGGCGAAGGCCCTCTATCCCGCCCTCGTCGGAGGTCCCGCGGAGGCCATCGACCTCTTGCCGCTCAACGACAACGAGCCCTACCTGCCCGGCACCTACTACGGCCTCGTCAACCAGACCGGCGCTGACGGGATCCTCCGCACCTACTTTTATCCCCGCGGACGGTACACCAATTTCTATGCCTTCAACACCGTCCTGACCTCGATCTATACCTGGAGCTTCGCGCAGGAGCTCACCGGGACACGCTACATCTCGATCGACGGACGCCTCGCCGCGGACGCGAACAACCCGGGACGGTCCGCCCGCACGGACTACCTCCCCGCCCTCGACGACTTTGAACTGATCGAGGCCGCCGACTGGAAGATCGACTTCTGGTACTACTCCTATTACGGCGATCCGGAGAGCCCCACGGTCGAGCGCTCCCTCATCTCCCTGCTCAACACTGACATCGGCTGGCGGTTCGCGTCCTTCACGACGGGCGAATACGCCGCCGGAGAAGCGATCGAGCGTGACGTCCCCGTCCGGGAGCCCGCCGCGGAAGTCCCGGCAGAGCAGCCCGCGGAGACGCCCGTCCCCGAAACGCCTCCGCAGACCCAGCCCGAACAGCCGGCTGAACAGCCGACCGAGCAGCCCGCGGAGACGCCGACCGAACAGCCGACGGAACAGCCTGCGGAGCAACCGACTGAACAACCGGCCGAACAGCCCGCAGAGACCCCGGCGACTGATCCGAACGACTGGTGGGATCCGCCCCCGCCGGACGATCTGCCCTTCGATGTGACCCCGTAACGGCGAAAAAGAAAACAATTTGTAAACAGCGGCGCGGATGGGGAACTTTTCCGTGCCGCGCGCCGTCTAACGGGCAGAAAACGAAATTGTGAAACCGGGAGGTGAATCCGGTGAAACTGAAACCGCGCCGCGCGCTCCGCGTCCTTTGGCCCCTGGCGTCCGCGCTCTGCCTCTGCCTTGGCTTATGGTCCTGCCGCGCGCTGGATTCGTTCATGGAGGAGCACGAGACCGCCGTGTATATCCCGGTGGAGACCCAGGTCACGGACCCGCTCTTCTCATGGGAAGAAGAGGAGGCCGAACCCGCCGAGACCGAAGAGCCGGCCGAGCCCGACGTCCCCGAGGAGCTCCCCTTCGATCCCGTTCCGTCAGCGGAGATCCCCTCTCCCAGCCCGGGCGAGGTCGAAGTCAAGCCGCCCGAGGAACAGGAGGAGACCGAGGCCCCCGAGACCGAAGCGCCCGAGGCGAAGACCCGCGAGATCGGTTCGACGCCGTGGACCAGCCTGACGCCGGGCGAGGACGAACCCCGCGCGGGGCTCTTCACCCGTGCAGAGACCGCACTCGTCACCGAACAGATCGTGCGCTGCGCCGTCAACCGCCTCTGGCTCGACCCGGCGATGCTCGACGTGCGCAGCTTTGACGCCGACTCCGTCTCGAACTTCTACTTTTCTTCGCTGAAATACGCCGACGCCGAGGACTATCCCGAAGCCCTGCGGGGCATCATCGTCTGGAACGAAGCCGAGGCGAAGTACGCCGTCACCGAACGCGGCGCGGACATTGCGAAGCGCTTCTTCAAGGGCGGCAGCGGTGCCTCCACCGGGGACGACCGCTACACCGTCGATGAGGACGGCTACCCGGTGTCGAAATACGACCTCGAGGACCTCGAGATCCTCTCGGACGAGATCTCGACCACGGCGCGCTTCCGCCTGATCTCCTACGAGAACAAGGAGCCCGAGGACTGCGGCGAATACCGCCTCTTCTTCTACAAAAACGAGCAGGGCGACGACCCGAATCCGATCCCGTGCATGAAATTTGCGAAAAAGGGAGAACCGGAGGACGAGGACGCCCCCGCCCTGCCGCTCGGAGAATGGGTGTACGAGGATCCGATCCCCGATTTCCTGAACGAGGAGCAGGCCGATCTCTGGAGAGACGCCCTGATGCTCGAGGGGCTCAACAGCGATCCCGCCTCCTTCCTCGAATCCTTCCCGAAGAAGGACGGCGAGCCCTTCCTCTCCGGCGAATACTACCCCACCTACTCCACGGTCGACGAGAACGCCACGGCCTGGGACTGGGTCATGGTCCGCGGCCGCTTTGAGAACTACTACGACTTCGAGCGCGCCGTCACCGCCGTCTACGAGTGGAACACATGGCAGAAGATGAAGACGCGCTTCAAAAACTTCGACGGCAAGCTCGGCGTCGCAAACGGCGCGATGGGCTCCCGTGTGGGCCACATGCCCGACCACGACCGCTTCGAGATCATCGAATCGAACGAATGGGCCCTCGATTTCTGGTACATCGCCGCCTACGAGCATGAGCTCGGCATGGAGGGCGGCCCGATCGACTACGAGCGCTGGCACGTCACCTACGTGAACACCGACGACGGCTGGCGGCTGACCGAATTCGCCTCCGGGAGATGGGGCAGCACGGCTGAGGCGGAAGACTGCATCACCGCCCACCGCGTCACCGACGACGGCGCACGGCTCCTCACCGAGCAGATCGTCCGCTATGTGATGCCCGCCGAATGGCGCGAGGGAGAGATCACCTTCCAGAACGACGACGCCCTGCGCTTCCTCTATTCGCTCACCCTCTTCGCCGACGCCGAGGAGCATCCGTTCGCCCCCTACGTCCGCCTGATGGAGGACCGCGAGCGGTATGAGATCGCAGAGGAAGACGCCCGCATGATCGCGCGTGAGGTCTTCGGCATCGACGATCTCGCGATCCCGGACGGCGCGTTCGACGAGGTCGCGGGATGCGTCTGGATCCCCGTGGGCATCGAGCTGCCCGCCACCGGGTACGGCTGCGAGGACTTCCACATCTCCTCCGACGGCGAGAGCCGCACGGCCATGTTCTACCTCGCGGAGGCCGACGGCACCGGGCTCCTCGGTACCTGCCTCTTCACCTACGCCCCCGGCCTCTTCGGGAAGCCCCTCTTCTCCGTCGAGCGCATGGGATAAAAACCGTAAATTTGGTGTCCTCCAAATGGAAATCAGAGAATGCCGCATGAACTTCTGCAATGAGGTCATGCGGCAGTTCTTTTGTTCATTTTCTTTTCTGAGAAAACAAATCGCTTTGATACCGGGTTCCGGATGCGAAAACGCCGCCGCTGCACATTGTCATTCCGAGGAAGGCGTCGGGGACGCCTGACGTGGGAATCTCTCCGAACCGGAAAGCGGAGGCAGAGCATTGGTGACAATGTCATATCCAGCAAATCCGTCATTGTCTCCAGTTTCCATCGTGCTCACCAATTTTGGAAAGATTGCCACGTCGCGATCCTCAGGGACCGCTCCTCGCAATGACAAGCTGAAGCTGGACAGCATAGACAACCAGCACCAATATCGCAGCGCTTACCGCATCACAAAGCGTTTGATCGGTCTGTCAACCGGCATCCGGGCTGCTGCCTTTCAATGCCCCACGAGCACCGTTTTCTTCGCCGCGGCGGGACGTCCGTTCACCCCGACCCAGATCCCGGCGACCGTTTTCCACGCGCCGCCGATCCGCATCGAGAGATTGCACGTCTCCTCCTCGGCCGGGGACGCCGTCACCCACGGAGAGGTCTCCCCGCCCGACGCGACCGAGCGCACCCGGTACTCGACCTCGTTCATCAACGCGGGAAGCCGGTCGGTGTACGTGCTCATCATGCCGCTCGTCACCGCGGTGAATGTTCCCCCGTCGACGGAGCGCTCGAGCTCGATCCCCGTGGCCGGGACCTGTGTATCCGGCGGGATCACCCAGCTCACCCGGGCATCCGCGCCCGCCGAGGCGTTCGAGACGCGTACCTCGCGGGGACAGAGCGGTGCGTATTCGCCGGTGACGAAGGCGTGCTCCGTGTCCATCTCGAAGACGCCGAGGTAAGCGTCGTGATCGCTCTCGTCCGCAGGCGGATAGGCCGCGTAGAAGAACCGGAACCAGAACTCCGAGCCCACGCGCATGTCCGCACCGACGTAGAACTGGTGCGGATGGTACATGAAGGAGCTCGTGAAGTTGAAGAGGCGGTGCCGCCACGCCGTGTTCCCGGGGCTCCGGTCGAACATGCGGACCTCCACGAGCCGCAGATTGAGGCCCGCCGCGCCCGCCGTCTCCGAGAGCACCCGCACGGTGTTGGCGCAGTTCATACGCGCGCCGTCGACCACGACGGAGACCGCCGGGTCCGGATCGGAGATCCCGCCGCGCCACGAAAGCGACGTCACGGTCTGCTCATTGTAGGAGACCGTCGCGCCCCAGATCGAGAGCTGCTTCACCGCGTCGTCGTAATCGAATTCGGCCTGCATCTCCGCCGCCGTCGGCTGTGTCATCGCCTTGACGACGCCGTCGTATTCGACTGAGAGCGTGAGCGCGGGCAGCGCCGAATCGTCCGGCATCCGCAGGCTCACAAAGAGCGTGTCCCCGTCGGTCTTCACGCGCAGGATCATGAGCGTGCCGCTGATGCGGAACCGGCTCAGGGAGTGAAAGAGATATTTCATCCGGCGCCCTCCGTCAGTCCGCGAGCTGGATGAAGAGCTCCCCGTCCGCGAGAGACGCGGGCACCGTCGAGCCGTAGGAGATGTTGCGCACCACCGACGCCCCGCTCGTATCCGCAGCCGCCCGGAGCGCGCCCGTCATCGTGCCGCCCGATTTCTTCAGGTAGTCCGACGCCGGGGAACCGCCGAGCATCGTCGCGTTCTGGGCCGTGTTCACCGTGCCGAGCGCCTCGACGGCCGACGTCACCACGCCGCATTTCGCCGCGTCCGTGCGGGTGTCGGTGATCTCCGTAATCGACGCCGCCCCCGCCGGGATCGTCACCTCCGCGAGGATCAGATCGCACACCGAGTCCGTGCGGCTCGGCAGGCCCGCCCCGCTGTCGGTCGCAACGCAGGTGAATTCGCCCGCCGCCGTGTTGAGGCGCAAAAGGATCGTCCACGTCTTCCCCGCGCCGAGCGTGAAGGTCAGCGCCGTCTGCTGCCATGCCATGCGCCCGTATGCCCACGCGACGCCCGGCGCCACCTGTACCGTGAGCCCGGACCCGGCCGTCACGCGGAAGCTGTTCTCGCCGATGATGCCGTCCTTGTAGAAGCAGGAGAACATCTTCGCAAAGAACGCGGCGTCCACCGCCTTGTCGCCCCGCGGAAATCCCCCGACCTCCTCCACCGCCTGGGTGGAATCGAACATCCCGCCGTTTACGGGATGAAAATAGATTGCCATAATGGTCCTCCTTGATCCGTCAGATCCGTTCTTCGTCCGTGAGACGGCGGAGCAGGCGCGCTTCCTCCCCGAAGAAGGGGATCCGCATCATCCCGCCGCCTTCCCACACCAGGTCCACGCCCGTCAGCCGGACCGCGAACGACACGCCGAGCTCTTCGTCGGCCACGTCGCACACGTCCCCGAGCGCGTAGTCCGTTCCGTACACCGGGAGCGCCCCGGTATCGCTTTCCGCCGACACGCACAGGGTCTCCTGCCTCGACGCGAGGATCTCTTCCCCGCGCCGTGCGAGGGCTGCCCGGTACGCCGCGTCGGAGGCGAAATCGGCAGGGCTGACGTCCGCCGCCTTTTTGTAGGTTTCCCGCCGACCCGCGCTCCCGCTCTTGTCCGTGAGCACGATCGTGCCGTCCACCCCCTCGACGTAGACGGCGTTTTTCATGCGGCTGCCGTCCCGCTCGAGCGAAACGGAGAGGATGTTCCCGAAGGATTTTGAGAACACCGCCCGCGCCGCGCTGCCTTCCTCGGACCGGTCGAGGCCGCGCACGATCCGCAGCACCGGGACGAGCGTGCCTCCCACCTCGCGCAGCTTCACCTCCGGGGCGGCCCCGAAGGGTCTCAGCGCGGCATAGCACCATGCGCCGAGGTTGTCCCAGAGCACCGCCGGGGAGGCCGACGCGCCGATGGTGACGGAATTTGTCCGGTCGACGGTGATGCCCAGCCCGCGCAGGTTGGCCTCCGCGACCGCGAGCACCGTCTCCGCCGCATCCGCATCGGCAGCCATCTGCGGGATCTCGGCGATCACGCGGTCCTCGAGGAGCGTCGCGAGCAGCCGCCCGCCGATCTCGCCCTCCCCCGCCTCATCCGCCGTCAGGTAATCGATTCTGCCGCAGAGGATCCCGCCGTCCTCCTCGGCGCTCTGCACATACTTCGCCCCGGCGACGCGTTTCACGAGTGCACGCGGGACCTTGAGGGTGAACGATCCCGGCTCGAAATACCGCTCCGACCACACCGCGGAGCTGCATTCCTCCACCGGACCCTCCACCGGCTCGAAATCCTCATTCAGGAAGAAGAGTTCTCCGCCCTTTTCCATCCATCTGCCTCCCTTTTACATGCCGTAGTAGATCGGCGTGAACGCGATCCGGGCCTTGAGATAGTCCTCGCCCGCCTCCGCGCCGACCGTCACGGCCGTCTGACCGGGCGGCAGCTGGAAGAACGTGCTGTCGCGCTCGAAGAGGAAGACGCGCTCGCCGTTGACCGTGATGGTCTTCTGCCGCGGCCTCGTGTCGATCTCCATCTCGTCGCCGTCCGCGAGGGTCAGGGGACAGCGGATGAACTTGCCGCCCGCCGTGACCGACGGGTTCACCACCGGACCGCCCTCGGCGCGGAAGGTGACAACCACGCCGCACGGACCGTCGCCGGGATTTGCGACCTCGGCGGCATTCCGCACGCGCAAAAGCCCCGACACCGTCCCCGCGCCTGCCCAGAGATTCAGGGGACACGCGAAGAGCGGCACCCCGTCGCGGAACTGGACCCCCGTCGGCTCCGGCTCCCGGAAGAAGACCTCCGGTGCGCAGAAGCTGAGCGTCACCTCGAGCGGGTGATGGAAGTGCGGACGGCGGAATTCCGGCCCTTCAGCGGGGATGACGGTGATCTGCCGCCGCTCGCCCCACAACTCTGCGTCGAGCGTGAGGTCCTCGCCGGGATCCATCATCGAGACGATCCTGCGCCGCACCGCCTCCACCGCGTCCCCGTCTTCGTCCTCGACGGTGAACGTGACGGCCAGCTCGCGCTCGGCAAAGCGTCTTGTTTCGGCATATCCCCCGGCCGCCGCGGCATATCCGCGCACCCGGACGTCAAAGCCCGCGCTCTCGAAGCCCTCGAGTCCTCCCTCGATGAGCCGGCACGGTCCGTCCGGGGAGACGGTGAGGCTCCGCCCGCGGCTGTCGGTCAGCGTGATCCTGTAATTGCAGTCATGGGTCATCGGAACATCGCCTCGCTTTCCCGCCGGATCCGTCTGGCGGTGCGGTAGGGAGAGGCGTCCGTGTCACGCAGATAGATGTTCTGCGTCACCGAACGGTTCCCGTCCTGCACGGGAGAACCCATGCTCCCCCGGACGTTCCATGCGCCGCTCATCGCTTCCCGGACATAGGGCGCGCCGTCCGTGATCCCCTCGGCGATCCCGCGGGAGATCATGATGCCGACCTCGTCCCGCATGAGCCGCGAGGGAGACGCGATGGCGTAATACGATTTCACGGCGGCCTCCGCTTCCGCAGACACGGCCCGGATCGCCGCCGTCACCTCGGCACCCGCCGCTCGGACGCCTGCCGCGACGCCCTGCATCATCGACGCGCCGATCCCATACCAGCCGCCCCCGGAGAACGCTCCGGCCGCCTGCGACGCGAGGGACGACACCGCGGACGCGACGGCAGCTCCGCTGGATGAAATGCCGGACGCGAGCGACGCACCCGCCGACGCCCCGGCTCCCTCCCAGCCCGCGCCGACGAAGGCCGAGACACAGGCCGCTGCCGCCGCCGCGACGACGGAGACCAGCCCGTCCCCGCCGAGGGATGCCGTGAGGGCGGAAACGATCCGCGGCCCCACGGCGGAAAGTTCGGATTCCAGCGACGCGAGGGACTGCGTGAAGGACGCCAGATCCAGCCCTACGCCGATGGTTACGGAACCATCCATTGGTTATACCTCCTTGTTGTTTCGTTTTGCCGGCGGCAGCCGCACGGAGCGCTTGGCCCGCCGGACTTCGCGCCGCATCCGGTCGTCTTCGATCTCGGCGGGATCCAGCGCCCGGAGCCGCACCGTCCGCATGAAGACGCTCTCCGGCGGCAGACCTCGGAGCAGGGCGAGGAACACCCACCAATGCATCCGTGCCTCGATCAGATCGATCCCGTAGACCGCCCGAAACGACGCGAGGATGCGTTCGCCGTCCTCCTCGAAATCGAAGAGCGGTTCGCCGGATGCGGCGCCTTCCCCGCCTTCCTCCTCGGATCCGTCCCTCCCCGACGCAAACGCCTCGAGCGCCTTCGTCACCCGATCCCGCTCCTCGGGAGTCCGTGCGTCGGGCACTTTCCGGCACACGATCCGGGCGGCGACGGCGGGCTTGACGACCTCCGGGACCGCGGGATCCGACAGCAGGCGGAAGAAGAGCGCCCACCGGCGGAAATCCGTGAAAACGGGGATCCCGTCGGCCGTGTCGGGCAGGGGCTCCCAGAGCCAGCCGCGCATCACCGGGCCTCCTTCGGCACGTCATCCGCATCCGCCGGGCCGAGGGCATCCGCCATGCCGCCGTAACGCTCTTCCGCCGCGCGGCGCATCCCCTCCAGCCGTTCGAGCTCGCCTGCCGCGTAAGCCGCGAAGGACGCGTAGGCCTCCCCGTGCTCCTCCATGCTCCGCCGTCCGCCGAAGAGGGCCTCTGCCGCTCCCTCCCCGAAGAGCGCGGAGAAGAACACCTCGACGAGCGCGCAGTAGTCCGCGGCGTCCGAAGCGAGCGCGTCGAGCGGCCCGGTCTCCGCCGGTTTCTCCGATGCGCACCGGGCAAGCGCTTCCCGCACCCGCCCGAGGGCCCCGGAGACCGCCGCGATGCAGCCGGCATCCGTGATGTCGAAGGGGTACGAGATCCCCCGCCACTCCCAGCGGCCCGCCATCTCAGCGGTTCCTCGTATAAGCGCCGCTCGCGGGGACGAAGACCCCCTCCTCGATGTCGCCGACGCCCTTCATCGTGCCGGTATAGACCAGCGCGTCCGTCCCCTTGCCGCTTTCGTCCGGGATGACGGAATACTGTCTGCGGTACGCGCGGTAACGTCCGGGGATCGAGTCCTCGTCGAAGAGATCGACCGTTAGAACGTCGACCTTCGCGTCCTCGCCCACGAGCTCCGCATCCGCGATCCGGCGCAGGCGTTCGATGACCGGGTTCGCGGTGTAGACCTCGAACTCGTAGTCGATCACCGGGGCGTACCCCGTCACGTCCGTGCGCTTGGTGTATTCGTGGATGTACCGTCTCTGATAGCTCACCGCGTTCTTCGACTCCGCGAACTCGGTGAAGCCCTCGCCGATCCGGGACCAGACGGGATCCGCCGCCGTCCCGGTGTTCATGTAGTGCTGCCTGTCGGCTCTTTTCACGATCGACATGCTATTCCTCCTGTATCTCGTTCTGTTATTCTGGGCTCTCCTTCGGGCAGAATACCGTCAGCACGTACGCCGCGCGGTATTCCTCGTCGCCGTTTTCATAGACCGCGGACTTTGCCGGGCCGCCCGCCTCGGTGATCTCGCCCATGATCCACTCGCCGGAGGGATCCCGGGGCGGGAAGACGGGCATGAGATGGGTGCGCACGAACCGCCCGAGCGTCCGGTAGAATTCCACCGCTCCGAGCCGGTCCGAGACCGCGCGGCCGTGACAGCGCACGCGCACCTCGAAGGGCACCGCCAGCCGCCGCGAGCCGTCCACATAGGTCCTCGCCGCCGTCATGCTCCCCGTGAGCCTCACCACCGCCGCCCCCTCGCGCCACGTCTCCGGGACGAAGGGGAGCGTGCCCGATTCCGCGAGCCAGTCCGCAAGCTGCGCGGGAAATGTCAAAACTTCCATAAGGTTGTGCCGTCCTTTCCGATGCCGCCGTTTTCGTTGGATCCTGCGCCCCTGCCGACGGCTTCCTGCGCCGCCGCGATCCAGAGGGGACCGTCCGCCGCCTTTGCCGCCTCGAACCACCGCGCCGTCGCCAGCGGATGGACTTTTTTGCTGAACGGCCGGGAGGCGACATAGCATTCCTGCGCATAAGGCGCCGTCCACCGCACCTCGCCCGCGCCGTCCTCCCCGACGTCAAGGGTGACCGAGGAGGCGAGCCGCCCGGTCCGGTAGGGGACGTACGGTTCCGAGGAGCGGATGACCGCCTCCCCGAGCGCGCGTCCCACCGCCGGACCGAGGACCGCCATCCGGCGCGCGATCCCGCTGATGCTGTCCTGGGTTACCGCTGCCGTGATCCGCATCCCGTCACCTCAGCGTCAGCCGCACATGCGACGCACCGCCGGCCGGGGAATCCGATGCGTCGTCCACCGCTTCCACGCGAAGGATCCGTTCGTTTGCCTCACCCGGCCGGAGCACCACGAGATCCCCCGGCGTATAGCGCGGGAACGGTGCGGCCCGTCCGTTCCCATCCGCGCAGCTGCTCCTTCCGGGAAAGAACCAGAGCAGCGTCTCCCCGTCCTCGGGCCGCTCGGGATCCGCCGCGCGCTTTTCCCGGATGAGGACCCCGGTCAGCCCGAAGTCCTCGTAATCCGCACACCATCCGGCAATGTCTCCCCGGAACGCCCGGTAGAGCGCCGTGTCGTGAAATTCCATGCTGCGCCTCCGTTTCTCATACCCACCGGGTGAGTAGGCCCGCACGGGTGAGGATCGCCGCGGCTTCCGGAGAGACCCGGTCTCCCCGCACGGCGTATCCGTCCGACGAGGTGCCCTGCCGGTAGGTCACGCGCACATCCCCGACCGCTTCAGAGGCGACGGAGCCCGTTCTCATGCCCGCCGCGCTCGCCGTGAACTGGTTCTGCGCTTCCACTGCCGCCGCAAACGCTTCCCGCTCCGCCTCGGTCATGTCGTCCGGTACGAGGGGCCAGAGGAGGGCGAGCAGCGTGTTCTCCCCGGCGGGATTCACACTCATGCTCATACGCCCGGGTTACGCGCCGATGGAGTAGCGCAGGGCAAGCGTGGGATCGATGGTCTTGAACGCGTAGAGCACGTCCATGGAGAGCATCTCGCGCTTGTATTTCATGTCGTAGCCGCGCACCACACGGAGGGAGATGCCGTTGAACGTGGTGACGTAGGACTCGACGCCCGCCGGAGCTGCGAGCGGACGGGACACGAAGGCGAAAGCGTTCGGATGGAACACGAGGTTCGCCGTGTGATTCCCGACCAGGGTGACGGTCGCGTTCGCTGCGCAGGAGACCTTCGGGTAGACGGGGACCGTGATGGTCGCGCCGCTCTGCTCGCCGTCCGCCGTCGCCGTATAGATGCGGCTGCCGATCTTCAGAAGATCGCCCGCGATGATGGGGCCGCCGCCCGTGACGGTCATCGTCAGGATGTTGGAAGCGGTGTGCGCCGAGGAGGCCTTCAGGGTACCGTCGAACTCGCTCTCGTGGACCGTGACGGCCTGGGAGGTGTAGTTCTCGATGCCGAAGACCTTGCCGATCGAGCCGGTGCGCAGGGCGGTGTTGGAGCCGCACTTTTCCGCGTTGACGACGGCCGGGATCTGCTTCAGCGCGCGTGCCGCGGACGGGGACCACACGGCGTAGCGATTGCCCGCGGGCACCTTTCTCTCGTCGAGGATGCAGGCCGCCTCCGCGAAGTCGTCGAGGGTGACCTCGTGCGCCGGCTTCACGATGCCCGGGATGTCCTTATAGAGGGAGAGGCCCTCTGCGTTGATCTTCTGCGCGAGCGCCGCCGCGGCGGGTTCGATGAAGGTCTTGACGACGGACTCGAAGTCGCACGCCGCCTCGATCGCGCCGACCTGCATGTCGACCGTCGCGAGATGATCGAGCTTCACGTCGACCATGTTCGCGCGGAGCGTGCCGGGGGTGACGCCGTTTTCCTCATCGAAGTCCGTCGCTTCGAGCTTCACGGGGCAGCGCACGGAGACGACGTCCCCCTGCTTGGCCGCCGGCGCGTCGACGGTTTCACGGTAGATGAGGTTCGGAAAAACGAGATTGTCGCAGAGGAACGGAAGCGCCTCACGCGCCACTCTCTTGACCGAAAAATCGAAGTTTGCCATAAATTACCAGCCTTTCTCAGTTATAGTTTCTTGATCGCGCGGTAGTATTCCGCGTCGCTCATGCTGTCGGGATCCGCCGCGGCCTCCGTGTGGCGCAGCCCGCTCGTGATGCGGACGCCCGCGCCGGTGGATGCCGGGGGATTCCCATGCGGTCCGTCCGGCTCGAAGAGGTAGGGATCGGTGCGGCGCAGTTCGTCGAGCTGTTCCGCGATCCCGCCGATGCCCTCCTCCCCGACCGTCACGCGATCCATGTCGATGATTTTCGAGACGATCGCGCGGTTTTTGACCTTCGCCCGGTCGAGCTCCCTCTCGAGAGCCGCGCCGAGCCGGACTTCGTTGAGCTGCCGGGCAAATTCCGCCCGCGCCTCGCCGAGGTCGCCGTATTCGAGCCCGGCCTTTGCCGCCCGCTCGGAGAATTCGGCAAAGGTGAGCCGCTCCTCGCCGAAGAGTTCGGACAAATCAGGCATCGCCGTCACCTCCGATCCACTTCCGGCGGTATTCCTCCGCCGTGAGCACGCCGGCCGCCAGCTCGCGCAGATCGCGTTCCCGCTGGCTTTCGGTGTCGGTGAAGTACGAATCGTCGAAGCGCACGCGGATCGCCGCGTCTTCCTCGACCGGCAGCCCGATCACGCGAGCCGCGCACCAGAGCAGCGCACGGACTGCCCCCCGGAGGAACCGCTCGACGTTCTTCTGATGCTTCGCCATGTTCTGCCGCATGTCCTGCCGCTCGCCCATGTACTGCGTCGCCGTGAGCCGTGCCCGCGCCTCGGTATCGGCGAACGTGTAGTGGTGCGCGCCGAGCCCGCAGCGGAAGGAGAGGTAGTTGAGCTGGCACTGCACCGCCTCGGCGTTCTCCGAGGAACGCAGCTCGGGATTGTGCTCCGCGATCATGGGATGATCGGCGATGTCGGCGTCCCCGACGGTCACGAAGAGCTGCTGCGCCACGTCGTCGGGCGTGAGGACGTTGCCCCATTCGTCCCGGCTGACGAGCGTCTGGTTGAGGAACACCTTCTTCCCGCCGAGCTTGATGTCCCGGCAGAAATTGTTGAAGGCGAGATCCACGCCCTTGAGGCAGTCGATCGCGTCGGCGTAGACGGACATGCCGAGCCCGCACGCTCCCTCGACGCTCGCAACGATGTTCGGCGTGAGGATCGAGAAGAGCGGCTTCGGGGATCCCGTCCGGATCTCTTCGGGGCAGCCCGCGGGGTTCTTCTCCCGCTCGAGCCTCCCCTCGCGCCGGACATAGAACTCGTTCGAGATGACGTAGCCGTCTTCCTCGCGGGTGTGCAGCTCGAGGTAGACGACCTCCTCGCCGCGCCGGACGTTTTCGGAGACGAAGGCCGCCTCGGTGATCTCCCCGTTCTCGACGCTGAGCGGCACCACATGGTCGGCGTCGAGGAACTCGAAGGAGATGCCCGGCGCGTTTCCGGGAGCCGCGTGCAGCCGCCCGTCCTCATCGACCTCGCCCGTCAGGCGGAGGATGGCGGCGCCGGTCCCGACGGCGAAGGCCCGCTCGACGAGGCGGTTTGCCTGCCGCATGAAGTCGGTGTGCTCGAAGACCGTGGAGACGAAGGCGGCTCCGGCGGGATCGGCCACGTCGACGGCCACCCGGTCGTTGAGGAGGAGGGCGGCCCAGTCCTCGGCGACCTTCTTGGCCATGTTCATGCGGTAGAGCTGCCGTCGGACAGAGCGTCCGGCGACGGTGTTTTCGGTGAACTCGTGGAAGGAGCGGTCGTGCCCGCGCCACCAGGCGTCCCAGAGGGCGATCCGGCGGTAATAGTCCTGCGCGGGGATCGGGAACCGCGCTTCCAGAAGCTCGAGAACTTCGCTGTTCATGAAGGGGTAAAACCTCCTTGCGTATGCATAGTTTTTTGTTTTTCGGCGGCGTTTCTGCCGTCTGCACGGCTTCGCTTGCGCCGGGCGGTGCCCGGTGACACATGGCAGGCTCACTTCGCAAGCCCGCGAAGACCGGGCGGTGCCCGGTGACACATGGCGGGCTCACCGTTGGCAAGCCCGCGAAGAGCGGGTCACTCATCCTGTCTGCGCGGCTTCGCTTGCGGGTGGAGTGCAGCTTTGTATTCCATGCAGGAGAGTCTATGGTCAGAGAAAGCTCTGATGAGTGGCTCTTGATCGAAATGGCTCGCTCAACGCCGAGGAGAACAGCACTCTGTGTCCGAGCGTTCGACTTCGTCGAGGCAATGGGTGCAGCGGATCGTGTTCGGCTTTGAATTTGATTGAAACCGCTTGCGGTTTCTACCTCAATTCTGAATTCTGAATTCTTCATTCTGAATTCTGAATTCTTATCCTTCGTTGTCCGTTGGCTTACCGCATATACCGCTCAATGCTGTACTCAAACGCGTCGAGGATGTCGATGTCGCTCGTGAAGTCGTCGAGCCGCTTGTCCACCGGCGACTTCTCGTCCCAGACCGCGGCCGCCAGCCCGTCGGCAAGGAGCGTGCAGTCCGCCGCGAGCCGCAGCCGTCCCTGCGACAGCAAGGTGTTCACGAACGCGATCCGGTCGACGATCTTTTTCTTCGCCGCGTCCGCCACAATCACGCGGGGACCCAGCTGGGATGCGAGATGCCGCCGGAGACTGTTGACGAGCACCTGCGCCTCGTTGTCCGCGAACACGTAGCGCACCGGGACCCCCGGCATCCGCTCCCGCACCGCCGCGAGGAAGCGCGTGAACTCCCGGTTGATCCGCTCCGCGTCCACTTCCCCCTTCGAGCCCGCCACCGCGTGATCCGCGACGACCGTGAAGCCGCCCGGCGATGCATCCTTCTTCATCACCGCCGTGGCCACGAAGGTCGTCCGCGAACGGTTGCCCCCGAAGTCCACCCCGACGGTAATGTACTCCGCCTCCGTCGGATCGAGCCGCGAAACGGTGAACGCACCGGGATCGTCCGCGAACCGCCGGTAAACGAGGCCGTCCGCAGCGCACCGCTCCCCCAGGATATCCCGTCGGTACCACACGGACTCTGGATCGTACTGCGCAATGACTGCGCGGAGTCTTTCCGGGGTCACGACGGGATTGTCACGGATGGTGAAGTGCGCCCAGTTGTACCGTTCGCCGAGGGCCTCGAACCGGTCGAGGTAGTCCCGGTAGATCGGATGCGAAGGGGAGGACGGGTTGAGGTCCCAGAACACGCGCCGGTCCCGCGCCGCAAGCTGGCGGTTGAAGGCCTCCTTGATGAAGCTGTCCGCGTGGAGGTTGATCTCCGTCGCGATCCACATCCCGTAGGAGTTGCCCCGGATCCGCTTGTACGCGTCCGCGTTCTTGCCGCCGGAGAAGATCACGATCCGCTCGCCCGCCTCCGCCCGGACGACGAGCGCCTCGTTGCCCCGATACCTCGTCCAGCGGCACCGCCCCGCGAAGATGTGCTCGAGCCCCAGCCCGTTGCAGTCCCCGAGGTTCAGCTTCGCGTTGCCGATCGTCGATCCGGTCGCGAGGTGCAGCCGGTCCGGCGCATGTTCCAGAAGGGAGGCGAAGACGAAGACGTTGTCGACGGTCTTCCCGGAACGCACGGCCCCTTCGGCGACGCTGATTTCCGCCGCCTTCGCCCGCTGCATGTAGTCCCGGTGCTTTTCGCTGAAGATCCAGCCGCCCGTGTTCATGCGCTGCCGCCGAAGATGGATTCGCGCAGGGACCTCAGCTCCTCCGAAGGGCTGGCCGGCAGGGCTACGGGATCACTGCGGCGTCCTGCCGAGCGCTCCATGAGATCGAAGTAGAGCCGGGCAGCCGGGACGTTCCCGTCCTCCGCCGCATGCAGGAGCGCGGCCCAGACCGTGGGTGCGTCCGCCTCCGCGAAGCCCCGCGCCAGTTCACTCACATACGCGGTGAACCGCCCCGCGCGGATCCACGCGACCGCCTCCTCGGGCGTCATGCCGCTCTCCTCCATGATCGCGCCGAGCCCCCGCCCGTCCCGGACCATGGCATAAGCCGCCGCCTTCTGCCGCTCGGTCAGGGAGCCGGACTGGGTGACGCCGTCGGGCCGGTGATCGGCGCGTTCGATCTGATCGGCGGGATCGGCGTGCCCGTCCTGCCCGGGTTCTTTTTCGAGCATTTCGATCTGTTCGAGCAGTCCGATCTGTTCGAGCAGCTCGTCCGTATCGAGCAGCCCGTTCGTCTCATCCGTCATTCGCATCGTCCTCCTTTCCTTGGGACGCCCCTATTATATCACCAACGGAATGCGTTTGTCGTCCCGCTTTTTTCCCGCAAAATTCCCACCTTTTGTTCACAAATTTTTCCTTGAAAGAAAAGGCTTCCAGGCCGATTTTGCAAAAATTACATGTATAAACTTAACAGAATCGTAACACCGTTGAAACAAGTTTACGTGGGCACAAAAAGAGCGCACGCCGGAGGTGCGCGTGCCGCGGAGTCCGCGGGGACAGTCGGCGGGCTCACCGTTGGCAAGCCCGCGAAGAGCGGGTTGGATCGATTATCCAGCTTGCGCGCTGACGCTTGCGGATTGTATATCGGCGAAGCCGATCGTTTTTTTCGCCTGCGCGGCTGGCGGACAAG
>JAFPWV010000116.1 GCA_017412675.1 Clostridia bacterium | reverse complement strand
CTCGTAAAGGGTGGCCTCGACCTCCATGAGCTTGTTGTCACGGTAGAGCTGGACCTTGATCTTGTCGCCGACGGCGTGCTTGTAGAGGATGGTCTTGACGTCCTCGCGCGAGGAGACCTCTTCGCCGTCCACCGCGATGATGCGGTCGCCGACCTTGAAGACCTTATCGTTCAAGCCCTCGCTGACCGCCGTGACATACAGGCCGGAGCGGACGCTGTAGAAGAAGAAGAAACTGTTGGACTGGTTCGATACGTCGTCGAGCTGGATGCCGAGCATCGGCTTGCCGGAGACATACCCCTTCGTGAGAAGCTCTTCGGAGACCTTCAGGGCCTGGTTGATCGGGATCGCAAAGCCGAGGCCTTCGATCTCCTCGCCGTAGGACTTGCAGTTGACGATGCCGATGAGCTCGCCCTTCATATTGAACATGCCGCCGCCGGAGTTGCCGGGGTTGACGGCCGCGTTGGTCTGGATCAGGGACATGGTCACGCCGCCGATCTCGATCTCACGCTGGGTCGCGGAGACGATGCCGTTCGAGACGGAGCCGCCGAGCTTGCCGAGCGGGTTGCCGACGACGACCAGCTCTTCGCCGACGATCAGACGGTCGCTGTCGCCGCAGCGCACGGGAACGAGGCCCTTCGCGTCGATCTTCAAAATCGCGATATCCTCGTCGGAATCGTAGGTGATGACCTCCGCCTTGTATTCCTCGCCGTCCGTCAGGCGGGCCGTGATGGTTTCGGCGGGCTTGCCGTTGGACTCATTCAGGATGACGTGGGCGTTCGTGATGAGGTAGCCGTCCTCGGAGATGATGACGCCGGAGCCCGCGCCCTGCGCCTGCTGGATGAACTGCGGGAAGTAAGGATTGCTGACCGCCATCTCCGTCATGATCTCCACGACGGAATCCTTCACGAGGGCCGCGACCTGCGCGTAGGTGAGATCGCTGCCGGCGGTGGCGGAAGTGGAGGTCGCAACGCTGTCGACGTCGACGGACTTGTATATCACGACGGAGTCGCCGCCCGTCGCCTGTGTGGCTGCGGGAGATTTCTGCGTCGAATCGGATTCGGCAGCGGTCACCTTGTTCGCCGCGGTGAGGCGGTTGCCGAGGACCGTGCCGCCGAAGCCTGCGAGTCCGGAGAGGATCACGGCGCAGGCGCAGAGGATCGCGACTGCCTTCACCGTACCGGATTTCTTTGTCTTCTGCTTCTTCGCGGGCTGATAGGCGATCTGGCCGGAGGCAGCCTCCGGATTGTAGGCCGCGCCGTAGGCGTTGTAGGAGCGGTTCTGCGGCTGATAGCTCTGCGCCGGACGGTATCCGTTCTGCGGATTCGTGCCGTAGGCGTTCTGCTGCTGTCTGTACGCGCCGTTCGGGTACGGGCTGTAACCCTGGGCGTTCTGCGTGTTCTGAGAATTCCGATAGGCCGGATCGGCGCTCCAGGCGTTCTGCGTGGCGCGGAGGCTGTCCTGAGCGGGCTGGGCGGGCTGTGCGGGACGCGCTTCCTGCGCTCTGTTCGCTTCCTGCGCGTGACGGAGGATATCCTCGACGTCGTCCGCCGCGTTCTCGACGGTTTCCGCCGTCTCACGGGCGGTATCGGCGATCTGTTCCCGGGTTTCGTTCACGGGATCCCCGTTTTCGTTCGTCATGTTTTCCTGATTCTCAAATTCAAAGTCTTTCATCATGCGTTCCTTTCTGCCGCGGGGGCCGCGCGGTCTCTTTTTTCTTTACGCGCTTATTATACCGCCCCAATGTGACAGTTTTTTGAAGGTTCGCGGAAGGTTCGATGAAGGATGCGGAAATGTTAGGCGGAATCGGTTCAGCCGAGGAAAATCGTGACGATGTAGCCGCCGGCGTTCGTGCCGGAGATCTCGTAGTCATACCCGCGCACGACCTTGAAGGACGTGGAATCGCCGGCCTCCTTCGGAACGAAGTAGATCAGCCAGCCGTTGGTCGTCGGGAGCCCTTCCGAGGCGATCGCGTCATACACGTCGCCGGAATGCGTGATGTAGAGCAGCGTGCCCTCGGCGGTGTAATCCCGGATCTTCTCGATATACTCCTCGAGGCACCAGTTTTTCGCCTCGCAGACGTGGGAATGCGGAAGGCCGACGTAGCGGAAGTGCCACGGCTCGTTCGCAATGCCGGTGATGTCGCTCTTCCCCTCCGGATAGCGGAGGATGAAGCCGTAGTCCGAGGCATACGACGGGATCCATTGCCCGTTCGGATAGTCCGGGATCGGGATGTTCCTCCCGTCATCGGTGTAGAAGGTGAGGTCGCAGCAGAGACCCGTGTGGTGTTCGCTCTCGCCCGGTTTGGCCACATACGCGCGGACGTATGCCTCCCCCTGGATGGATAGATAGTAGTCCCGGATCTCTTGCTGCTCGGCGACGGTGCGGTGGCCGCTGTTGAGAAGCAGATCGTGCGAACCCGTCTCCTCCGCGAACGCCGAGGCGAGCTTCTTGAACGCGTCGAGCGCAGCCGGAGCCATGCATGTGGTCGACGAGGAGACCTTGAAGTCACCGTTCTTTTCGTCGAACGCGTTTCTCACCTCGACGGTGTCGGCTTTCTGAAAAATGTGCTCCTGATTCACAAGGACGAGGTTTCCCTCGTCGATGGCGGTGTTCGGAATGACTTCCGTATTATAAAGCGTGAGGTTGACGTCGTTCGGATCGGGCGCGGGCTCGTCCGGCGGGAGCACTTCGTTCTCCGGTGTTTCCGCGGAAGGTTCCGTCGAGGCGGGGAGATCCTCCGGCGCCGCGGGATCCTGCGTGGTCTGGGCTTCGAGCGTGTCGCTGCCGGAAGGGGTATTCTCTTCCGCGCCGATCTCCGTCACCTCCGGAACGTCCGCGAGCGCGGTGATCGTACTGGATGCCGGTTCCGACGCGGGCTGTTTGGCGTTCTTCGTGATCTGCCAGATCGAGATCCCGACGATGACGGCGGCGAGGAGCAGAAACAGGATCAACCCGCCGTTCGGCTTGCGGCGCGTGCGGTCGCGGGAGGCCTGGCTCTGCTGGGTCACGGGACGTTCGCCCTGACGACGCGGATCGTTCACCATGGCGGCGCGCTGACGGTGACCCTCAGCGTTTCCCTGCGGGACGTTCCGCTGCTGCTGCGTCGATCTCTGCGGACGCTGCGTCGGCTGGGCACCGGGATTTTCCATGCGTCTCTGCGCGGCTGCCCGTCTCGCGGCCTCGATGCGGCGGCGTTCCTCTTCGGTGAGTGCGCGGCGCGGCTGGCCGTTCGGAATCGTTCGCGGCTGCGCGGATGACGTCCTGTTCGTCTGCATGTTGTTTGAAGGAGCGGAATTCGATGAATTCCTGTTATCCGGATATTGATTCACGATGATACCGCCTTTTTTGCGTTTCCTTGGATTCCGTCTATATTATAGTAGATTTCAGCCGGGAAATCAAGTACGGCAGGCGCAAAAATGACGGAATGCGCGGGATTTTTCGCCTCGATGCGCGCCGGCGGGCGAAGGTGCATAAGAATTCGGGCCAATTTCCCGGGAATTTTGTTCTTTTCCCTCTTTACAATGGCGTCTGTGTGTGGTATAATAATGTCACCTCTGCCAGAGGGTTCTTTTTTGTGCGTCCTCTCCTTCTTTCATCGGTCAGAGAGAACGCCGCCCCTTCCGCAGAGGGAGGTACGACACAGGCCGCGCACGGCTCCTCGGAGCGGTGCAGAAGGGCCAAATTTTCAAGGAGGTGCCGATATGAGAGTGAAGATTACTCTTGCCTGCAGCGAATGCAAACAGCGTAACTACGACACAAAGAAAAACAAGAAGAACGACCCCGACAGACTCGAACTCAAAAAGTATTGTCGTTTCTGCCGCAAGCATACTCTCCACAGAGAAACGAAGTGATCGGTAAGGAGCTCTACAATGGCTGACAACGAAAAGAAAACCGCAGAGATCAAAGCCGCGGAAAAGCCCGCAAAGGCCAAGGAAGGAAAGCCGTCCTTCTTCAAGAGAGCCATCGCCTGGCTGAAAACCGTCCGCGCAGAGTGCAAGAAGGTCACCTGGGCGAACTGGGAATCCGTGAAGCAGAACTCGATCGTTGTCATCGTCGTGACCATCGTGTTCGCTATTTTCCTCGGGATTCTCGACTATGTGTTCTCCAATGCGATCGTCGGACTGAGCCGCGTTCTCTGAGTACGAGAGGGGACCGCGCGTCCCCCGTCAACAATCAGAAGAAGGAGGTTTTCTGATCCATGAGCGATATCAATGAGATGAACGAAGGCCTGAAATGGTATGTCGCACACACCTACTCGGGCTATGAAAACAAAGTCAAGACCAACCTCGAAAAGATCATCGAAAACCGCGGGCTTCACGATATGATCACCGATATCCGCATCCCGACCGAGGTCGTCGTCGAATCCGACGGCGGACACGAGAAGGAAGTGGAATCGAAGATCTTCCCGTCCTACGTCCTCGTCAAGATGGTTATGACCGATGAAACCTGGCATGTCGTGCGCAACATCCGCGGCGTCACCGGCTTCGTGGGCCCGGGATCCAAGCCCGTTCCGCTCACCGAAGAGGAGGCAGCCGCCATCATCAAGGATGAGCCCGAGACCGTCACCGCGTCCGCGTTCGCCGTGGGCGATACGGTGAACATCATCGACGGCGTCTTCCGCGGATACAGCGGCAAGCTCACCGCCCTCAACGAGGAGACCGGCGAGGCGACCGTCATCGTATCCACCGTCGGCCGCGACATCCCCGTCAACCTCGACAGAAAATACGTCGAGCGCGCGAAATAAGCACTCCGCGCACAGGAGCCGGGCGCAGCTCCTCTCAATCCAGCGCCGCAATGTGGGAGGGATGTTAATTTTTCCAAAGCGTCCCGTTTGACACCACTCAGGAGGATTATTCACAATGGCAAAGAAAGTTATTGGCTACATCAAGCTGCAGCTTCCCGCCGGTAAAGCGACTCCCCAGCCGCCGGTCGGCCCCGCCCTCGGCGCGTACGGCGTCGCCATCCCGAACTTCACGAAGGAATTCAACGAAAGAACGAAGAACGACATCGGCCTGATCATTCCCGTTGTCATCACCGTGTATGCGGACCGTTCCTTCACGTTCATCACCAAGACCCCGCCGGCTCCCGTTCTCATCAAGAAGGCCTGCGGCATCGAAACCGCTTCTCCGACCCCCAACAAGCAGAAGGTCGCGACCATCACCAAGGATCAGATCCGTCAGATCGCCGAGACCAAGATGAAGGACCTCAACGCAGGTTCCATCGAAGCCGCCATGAGCATGATCGCCGGTACCGCCCGTTCCATGGGTGTGACCGTTGCTGACTGAGGAGGTACGGAAGCATGTTTAAGAGCAAGAAATACAAGGACAGCATCAAGCTGATCGAAAAGTCCAAGCTGTACGATCCTTCCGAGGCTCTCGGCCTCGTCTGCCAGACTTCCAAGGCAAAGTTCGACGAAACGATCGAAGTGCACGTCCGTCTGGGCGTTGACTCCCGTCACGCTGACCAGCAGGTCCGCGGCGCCATCGTTCTCCCCCACGGTACCGGTAAGTCCGTCCGCGTCCTCGTTTTCGCGAAGGGCGACCGCGCGGATCAGGCCAGAGCCGCAGGTGCGGAATTCGTCGGCGACGCCGATCTCGTCGAGAAGATCCAGAAGGAAAACTGGTTCGATTATGACGTCGTGATCGCGACCCCGGATATGATGGGCACCATCGGCCGTCTCGGTCGTGTCCTCGGTCCGAAGGGCCTCATGCCGAACCCGAAGGCCGGTACCGTCACCATGGACGTTGCAAAGGCCGTTCAGGAAGCCAAGGCTGGTAAGATCGAATACCGTCTTGACAAGACCAACATCATCCACTGCCCGATCGGCAAGGCCTCTTTCGGCGCGGAAAAGCTGGGTGAGAACTTCGACACCCTGCTCGGCGCGATCATCAAGGCGAAGCCGGCCGCTGCCAAGGGTCAGTACATCAAGAGCTGCGTCCTCGCTTCCACGATGGGCCCCGGCATCAAGGTCAACCCCGGCAGAATCGGTTAATCGGTTCAAGAGTATCAAAACAAAGGCTGTCACAGAGCAATCTGCGGCAGCCTTTTTGCTGTGCCCGTTCGGCAGTTTATTTCACCAGTTTCGCAAGCGCGGCGGCAAACTCTTCTTCCGACATCTTGTGCGGCTGTTCGACCGTGCGGATGCCCATATCGCGGGCGCGGTCTTCGACGTTGTTCACCGCGGACGGGCCGGGATACGCCTTGCTCTTCGGGTCGAAGTACGAAGTTGCGAGGATCGCACGGCGGGAGAAGTCGCCTCCGAAGCGGTCCGCCACCGCCGCCACCTTATAGAGCTCGTCCACGCCGACGTCGCCGTTTTTGCAGGAGATGAACACCGGGGTCACGCCGCGGGTGAGGATGACGTCGATCTCGTTCTTCGTGCCGTTCGACTGGCCGTCCCAGTCGAGGATCACGCCGGTCTCCGCGGAGTCATAGAGCGGATGACCGTTTTCCACGACGCTCATTGCGGTCTTGAGTGTCATGTATTCCAGCACCGAGCCGGATTTTGTCAGACACTCCCGCACGATCTTGTTCTTGTAGCGGAAAATGAAGACGCCGCTGTCGCCGAAGGGATCGAGATGAATGAGGCCCTTGCGGCACAGACTCTTGAAAAATGCCTGGTCGAGTTTGTTCTTGCCCTTGCCGAACGCGGATTCGGGGATCGAATACAGTCCTTCACCCGCTGCGTATTTGCTGACGTCGGTGGAAAAGCGGTTGACCATCGCGTTCCACGCCGCGCAGTCCTGGATGCAGAGCTCCCAAAGGGCGTCGATGTCCGCGGCCTCCGCGCTGCCCGGCAGGACACGGTCGTTCCGCGCGGTGATCTTGCCGCCGTGAAGGGCGACGATCTCATCGACGGACAGGGACAGCGGATTCTCCCCGGTCGAGGAGAAGTCCATCTGCTCGCGCGCGACGACGAGCTTACCGTTTTTCCCGCGCCGCACAAGGAAGAAGGATCCCATGCGCGTGAGCGGGGAGCAGCGGAAGGCGAGGAGACGTCTGCCCTGTCCCGCTCTGGCGCCGAGGATGATCCCGACGGAGAGAAGCAGGGTCTCGTCGCCGCCGGACATATCGACGATGCAGATCTCGCCCTCCTCGTCGGAACATTCGTCGAGGATCGAGTCGATCGCGTTCAGCGTGGAGTCGAGGTCGTTCTTCGCCGCGCTCCGGCAGGAGAGTTCGGTTTTGATGCCGCGGCCGCGTAGGATCTCCTCGTACACCGGAAGCTGACGCGTGATGCGCCGCATGTCCGTGCCGAGGTAGACGGTCCGGTCCGGTCGGAGCGCAAGGGTCGCAAGGATGTTCTCCACCGGGGACCGGTCAAATAACTCAATGAGTGTTGTCATGATTGCTCCTGATGTGTTTGTTTACGGGTTCTCCATCCGGAACGCCGTCTCGAGCGCGACCTCGATCATCTGGGTGAAGGTGGTCTGCCGCTCTTCGGGACGGGTCTCCTCCCCGGTCAGCAGGTGGTCGGAGATGGTGCAGAGCGCAAGCGCGCGCTTCCCTGCTCTCGCCGCCGTCATATAGAGACCGGCCGCTTCCATCTCTGCCGCGAGGACGCCCATCTTCTTCCAGGACGCGGTAACCTCTTCGCCGCGCTCGGCATAGAAGGCGTCGGTCGAGAAGAGATTCCCGATGTGGTAGCGGAATCCGCGCGCCTTGGCGATCTCAACGGCGGCGGAGAGAAGCTCCCACGACGCGATCGGCGCAAAGGTCCCCCTCAGGCCGAACTGAGCGGCGAAGGCGGAGTCCGTGCACGCGCCCATCCCGATGACGAGGTCGCGCAGACGGACCTCTTCCTGCATCCCGCCCGCCGAGCCGACGCGGATGATGTTCTCGACGCCGTAGTTGTGATAGAGCTCGTAGGAATAGATCCCGATGGACGGGATGCCCATGCCGCTCGCCATGACGGACACGGGGATGCCGCGGTAGGTGCCGGTATAGCCCTGGATGCCGCGGACGTTGTTCACAAGACGCGCGTCGTCGAGGAAGTTTTCGGCGATGAACTGCGAGCGAAGGGGATCGCCGGGGAGAAGGACGGTTTTGGCGAAATCACCGCGATTGGCGGTATTGTGGGGTGTTGGCATGGTGACCTCCCGTTCGTGTTATACGTTCGCGCCCGCCTTGACGAGATTCACGATCCGGGAGGTCCCGAGCCGGTCTGCTCCGAGGGCGAGGAATTTCTCCGCGTCGGCGATCGAGGAAATGCCGCCTGCGGCTTTGATTTTGAGTCCGTTTGTGACGTGCGCGGCAAAGAGGGCGATATCGTCGAACGTCGCGCCGCCCTTTGAGAATCCGGTCGATGTCTTGATGTAGTCCGCGCCGGAGGCTGAGACGATCTCGCACATCTTGATCTTCTCCTCATCGGTGAGGAGGCAGGTCTCGATGATGACCTTGAGGATCTTTTTTGGGGAGACCGCATCCATCGCTTCGCGGACACCGCGGATCTCGGCGTACAGATCGTCGTACCGGCGGTCCTTGAGCCAGCCGATGTTGATGACCATGTCGACCTCGTCCGCACCGTTCCGGACGGCATCCGCCGCCTCGAAGAACTTCGACGCGCTTGTGGAATACCCGTTCGGGAAGCCGATGACCGTGCAGATCGGGACCCTGCCCGCCGCGTAGGCCGCCACCTGCTGAACGAAGGACGCCGGGATGCACACGGACGCGGTGTGATAGGCCATGCCGTCATCAACGATCGCTTTGATCTGTTCCCATGTCGCGTCCGGCGCCAGCAGCGTGTGATCGACGTGAGAGAGGATTTCTTGGATTTCCATCGTGTTTCTTTTCTTGGAATCCGGGGGATTCCTGCCTCCCTTCTTGCAGCTAACTTCTTACTGATTGCTTCTTTCCGTCAGCCCGGCTCTCCCGCTTCCCAGCGTCTCCGGACTTCGTCGAAGACCTCGTCGGGGATGTCGATCTGTTCGTGGACGTTGTTCGAGACGAGCATGTCGCCCGCGCTCTCCGGGAACGTGCAGAAGGTGTCGTTCCGCCATGCGTCGCGCTCTTCCCGGTTGCGGAGGTTCGGGAGCTTGATCGGCTGGTTGCCCATCACGATGGAGCGATAGCCAAGCGTGCCGGGGATGCACATGTCGACCGCGTCGTACACGCCGATCGCGCGCTCATGCGCTTCCTCGTCCCCGAGGATCGAGCGGATGAAGTAATAGGTCGTGAAGAAGTCGCCGCCGCCGTGGCCGCTGTTCTCCGTTCCGGCTACGATGGGAGCGGGGGTATAGACCTTGTGTTCGCCGCGGCAGTTCTCGCCGGGCTTCTCGGTGTAGACCGCGATCCGGCCGTCGCCGAGGTCCTGCACGCCGCCGAGGTCGCCGTTGAGCTGGTAGTTCGAGTGGCGGGTCGACTTGATGTTGAAGTGCAGAGATTTGAGCGTGGCGCCGTTCGACAGCGTGACGATCTCCATGCCGAGGGAGCCGGACGCCGTGCCGAGGTTGCGCATGAAGGGCATGTTCGGCGTCTCGAACGCGGACACCTGGACCGGTCTGAGCCCCGTCATGTAGAGGATCGGGCCGATGGAGTGCGTGCAGTAGAACGTCGAGGGCATGATGTTGCGCCAGTGGTTGCGTTCGCCGTAGGTGATCTGCGGCCAGATCGAGGAGCAGTCGTGGAGATACTCGCCCTCCGCGTACATCAGTTCGCCGAGCGCGCCGGAGCGGTAGATGTTCCGCATCTCCCAGCGGACCGGCGTGTAGCAGTAGTTCTCCGCGTAGGTGTAGACCTTCCCCGTCCGCTCGACCGTCTCGATGAGCTGTACCGCCTCCGCCATGTTGGCGACGGTGAGGCACTCGGTCATGATGTGCCGGCCGCTCTCGAGCAGCTTGATGCCGAATTTGGCGTGCTCGTGGGCGTAGTTCGCGCAGACGACCGCGTCCATGTCGTGGTTGAAGAAATCGTCAAAGCGCTCGTAGTAGGTGATGTCGTAGAGTCCGCAGGCCTCCGCTTCCCGCTTGCACGCGTCGAGCAGGGGCTTGTACTTGTCGCAGACCGCCACGAGCTCCGCTTCCTTCGAGTGCAGGATCTGCCGGATCATCGTCATCCCCCGTCCCGCACCGAACACACCGATCTTGATCTTTGCCATTGTCAGCCTCCTTGCAGATTTCACATAGGTGGGATCCGGGACACGCGCCCCGGTCGAATCGTTTGCTGTCAGACGAGCGCGAAGCCGCCGTCCTCTGTCCTGTGATAGAGCTTCACGTCGGTGAACTGGCCCTCTTCGTTCCTGCCGTGGTGAGAGACATAGAAGAACCCGTTCCCGAGCGCGGCGATGCCGGTGTCCCCGCGGGGGAATCCGATCCCATCGACACCGTAGCCGTCGAGCGTCAGCACCTCGCCGACAGTCTCGGGGAACACGCCGCGGAGCACTTCCCGCTTCGGCGCGATCCGCGCGTCACAGGCGAACATCGGGGGATTCGGAAAGGTAGGCTTTTTCCCCCGGTAGACACACATCAGATAGGTCTTCGATGTGGGATCGTACTCGAGGTTCTGCACGCCGTATTCCGTGTTCCCGGTGTAGACGAAGTACTTCGACACGGGCTTTTGCGGTCCGATGCCGTGCATGTCGTCCTGTTTGAGCGGCGCGGAGCGTTCGTTCAGCTCGGCGAGGTCGTATTTCAGGATCACCTGATAGTCGTTGTCCGCGCGTGCCGTGTCGCCGTAGACGCCGTAGGAGACGAAGAGCCAGCGCTTCGGGGCGGGATCGTCCGCCTCGCCGAAATCAGGTCCGGTCGCGGTGCCGTCGATGCCGGAGCAGCCGTGGCGGTGCTTCAGGATCTTCCCGTCCGCGAGCCTCACCTCGGCGAGATAATCGTCCGTGACCTCGCGGAGAAACGCGCAGCGCATCACCTCGGAGGACGGCATATCCGCCCGGTCGATCCGGTCGACGTCGAAGATCGCCATATAGAACCGGTCCGGGATCTCGATCCCGCCGCCGAGCATCTGCACGATCCCCCGGCCGATGGCGTCGTTCTTGTATTCGAGCGAGCCGTAGACCCGCCCGTCGTCCGGATTGAACGCGATGCATCCGAGATGCCCGCAGAGCCCTGTCACGGAGCCGATGAAACGGCCATCGAGGTCCGTTTTCACAAAGACCGTCGTGAAGGAGTAGTACATGTATCCCATTACCGTGTCGACCGCGATGCCCTGGCAATGCCCGGCCGCATACGTCCCGGAATACACGTTTTTCGGAAGAGCGGTAAACTCCATCGAACGCCTCACTTCCACAGCGTCACGCCGCCGATGCGGTCGTTGAGCCGCTGATTGTCATTCCGCTCGAAGCCGTGCGCCGCGAGGAAGTGCTCCGCCTCGTCGAACCAGCAGGTGAGCCGCGCGCGGTAGTGGCAGTCGGAATTGACGATGATCCAGCCGCCCGCCGCCTTGATCTCGTCGAGGAGAAATGCCGCCGGGTATGGTACGGTCCTCAGTCCCCGCGCGATGGCGCCGGTGTTGAGCTCGAACACGCGGCAGTGCTTCACGATCTCGCGCACCGCCTCGATGGCGGCATCCCGGTAGCGGGGATCGTCCTCGGGGCAGGTGGAGTACTTCGTCGGCAGATCGAGGTGTCCGACGATGTCGGTCCGGTTGCGGATGACGTGCTCGGTCAGGCGCATGTAATAGTCCTTCGTGAAGTCGGTATAGGAGCCGCCGTAGAGCTCCCGCACGAGCGCAAGATGCTGCTCCTTCCCCGAGTCGATCGGGAATGAACGCCCGTGACGGACGGCCTCGTGCACCGAGGAGAGGATGAAGTCGTAGTCGAGCGACGGGATGGGACTCTCACCGTCGAGCTCGATGCCGGCATAGACACGGATCTTCCCGCGGTATTCGTCAGCCAGCGCGCGGATCTCGCGGAACTGTCTGACGGTCCCCGTCTCGGACATGGAGTAATAGGACTCGAACCACGCGTAGGAGTGGTCGGAAAAGCCGAGGGAGGTGAAGCCGCGGGTGATCGCCTCTTTGATCATTTCACGCGGGGTGTCATGTCCGTCGGAATAGCGGGTGTGGGTGTGAAAATTCTGAAACTGCATGATGGATTCCTTCGGATGGATGAATTTCAGCCAAGGCGCGCAAGCAGGTCCGGCAGATCGGCAAAGCGGTCGACGGCGTAGGCATACCGCTCCACCCGGCCTCTGCCCCATGCTTCGCCGAAGCCGTAGCGGCAGTAGATCAGGGGGATCCCGGCTCCCCTCGCGCCTTCGGCATCGCTGACGGTATCGCCGACATAAGCGGGAGCGGTGAGTCCTCTGCGTTCGATCACGGCGCGGATGTTCGCGGCTTTTCCCTGCCCGGTGCGGCCGGAGGATTCGTGATCCTCGAAGCTGTCCCACAGGCGGTGCGCCGTGAGGAAGGATTCGATGTAGCCGTCCTGCGCGTTCGAGACGATGAAGAGCCGGAGCCCTGCATCCCGGAGCCGGTCGAGTGTTTCCGGAACGTCCGGATAGAGGGTCCCGCCGCGGACGGGCAGCCATTCGTTCTCGAGGGCGCAGCTCTCGTTCATGAGCGCGAAGGCATCGTCGAACGGCAGATCCGGGAAGAAGATCCCGGCGAGCTCCTCGTTGGTCATGCCCATATAGCGGCACACGGCGTCCCGGTCGAGTGGCAGTGCGGGCTTCACGTCCGGATGACGGCGGAAGACCTCGCGCCACGTCTCGGCGGTGACGGCGGAGGCGTCCCAGAGGGTGCCGTCGAGGTCGAAGATCAGGCTGTCAAAGCGCGGCATGAGAACCTCCCGGTGCGCGGTGCGTTGCATCTTTCTTACATTATACCGCACGGAATTTGCAGGGTCAAGACGCGGGGGCGAAAATTCACGAAAAAGTTGCGGGAGGGGAGGAAAACAGCCGCCCGATTAAACGAGCGGCTGGAAATATGAAGTTTGCAGGATCTCCGAAGAGACCGGCGTCATCTCCCCCTCATCTCCTCCTCGATCTCCTCGATCGTGCGGGGGACGTTTCTGCCGAGGTTTTCGCAGCCGTCCGGGGTGACAAGGCAGTTGTCCTCCACGCGGAAGCCAATGCCCCACTCCTCGCAGTAGACGCCGACGTCGACGCAGAACACCATGCCCGGCGCGACCGTCTCCGGCCGGATCACGATGTCGTGCGTGTCGAATCCGACGTGGTGCGAGCCGCCGTGCCACATCAGCTTGCCGATGTTCTCGAAGGAATCGACGAGGCCGTAGTCATGGAGATACCCGTAGCAGAACCGCTTGGCCTCGCGGTCGACCTCCTCCATCGGATAGCCCGGCTTGATGAGTCCGAAGAGGTGCTGGGACGTCGCGTAGATTGCCTCGTAGATCTTCCGCTGGCGGTCGGTGAACTTCCCGTTCAGGGGGAAGCCGCGGGAGATGTCGCAGCCGACGAAATCATAGCACGCGCCGACGTCGCAGAGCACCATGTCGCCGTCATGCGCGGTCCCCTGATAGGAATAGTAGTGGATGCAGAAATTGTTCTCTCCGGCGGAGATGATCGACGGGAATCCGGGTTCAAGACAGCCGTTCTTCACGAGCGCGTTGTCATAGAGCATCTTGATCTCGTATTCCTTCATGCCGTCGCGCACGCCGTGCATCATGGCGCGGATGCCGTCCCCGGTGATGCGGACCGCTTCGCGCATGGCGGCGATCTCGCAGTCTGCCTTGATCGTGCGCAGTCCCGCGAGGATCGGACGGCTGTTCTTCACCGCGATGCCGGGGTATTCCGTCCGCATCCGCTCGGCGAACCGGTGCGCTTCGGTCCAGTCGCGGACGTCCCGGGTCTCGTCGATGTCGAGCCAGACAGTGTCGATGCGGGCAAATGCGGCTTTGAAGGCCGGCTCGAAGTCCGCGGTGTAGGCGATGTCTTCGATCCCGGAGAGCGCCTGCGCTTCGTCCGCCTTGGTGCGGCGTCCGGTCCAGCGCTCTTTCAGAAGATCCGCGGGGAGCAGGAAGAGCGTTTCGTGATAATTTCCGGCTTCCTTCTCCACGGCAAGGATGAGGCCGGCGTCACGCGCGATCCCGGTGAGGTAGACGAAGTTGCGGTCGGCGAAAAAGGGGTAGTCCTCGTCCGCGCGTTTCCGGGGCGCGAATCCGGAGAAAAAGAGGGCGAGCGAGCCGTCCGGGAGCGCATCGGCCAGCCGGCGGCGATTGTTCTGATAGAAGGAGGGATTCATCTTGCTTCCTTTCGCTGTGCTGTCGAATTATCGGAGGAATTCTCCCACCGCGTCGCCGATCTTCTCGGCCATGCGGAAGAACCCAAGGTCGTTCGGGTGGCATCCGTCGACCGTGCAGGAGTCGGCGAACGGACCGTCGAAGAGATGCGCGCCGTCGACGAACCGGACGTTCCGGTCGCCGTTCGCAAGGGCATATTCATAGGTGTCCATGATGATTCGGCGTCTGCGCTCGTCCTCCGTGCCGGGGTGGAAATCGGGCTTCGAGACGAAGACGATCGGCGTTTCGGGATGCGCGGTGCGGTAGATCTCATAGAGCGGCTTGTGCGTCGCTTCGAGGTGATCCGCATTCGGGGCGTTGTGATCGTAATCGCAGACAAAGACGGAGGCATCCAGCGACGCGAGATAGCGGCAGATCGCCTCCTCGCCCTTCGCGTTGCCGGAGAAGCCGAGGTTGACAAAGTCGGCGTCAAAGCGGCGGGAGATCATCGCCTGATAGGCATTGCCGGGCCTGGACGCGCACCCGCCCTGGGTGATGGACGAGCCGTAGTACACGACCGGGACGGGATGGGTATAATCCTCGGCCGGTTCGATGTGGGCGTCCGCGTGCAGGCCGATCATCACGTCCTCGACGGGATCGTAGAGCGGCATGTTGACGGTATAGGTATGCCACTTTCCGTCGGTCGCGCACCAGCTCTCGTAGCCGTGCTTCCGGTTGCCGGGCATGAGGGAGCCGCGGTAGGCATAGTTCGGTCCGTCATTCCGATAGACGTCGAATCCGGACTGCCCGAGCATCGTGATGTGGGGCATGGTGGCGTTGTCCGGCATGACGGCGCGCATGGCGATCCACGGCGAGTCCGTGCGGAACCGGATACGTCCGCCCGCCGTGTGGTTGTTGAGCCATTCGACGCCCTCCGATACGGACGCCGCGACCTCATGGGGCATGCGGAGGAAGGGGCTTCCCTTTTCCGTCACCGCCAGCCCGTGGATGCGGAACGGTTCTTCCTTGACGTCGAGCCAAACGATGGGGGAGAGTCCCGTCGCGCTCTCGACAGCCAGATTCTTGTCGATGTCGCTGATCTTCATGGTCAAAGCCTCCCGAAGGTTTATTTTCGCCCTCATCATAGCACACAACCGGAGAAAATGCAACAGTTTTTTCCGTTTTCCTCTTGCATGACGGGGCGGATTGTGCTATAATGTATAAGAACAAATTTGCGGTTTCGCGCGGTGCGGAGCCGTGAGCAAAAGCCGCGGGAAAGAGGGCGGACAGAGAAGGCGTCCCGAGAGAGTGCCGGTCATGGGCTGCAAGCCGGTACGTCGCCGCTGCCCCGCCGTTTCGCTTTCTCCGCTCCCCGTATTTGCGGGAGCAGGCTGCCGGGGGGAACCGAGTAGTCCCGGACGCGTGGGATCCGTTACGTCCCTGCCAATCGGCACGAGTGCCGTGCGTTTTCGTACGGAATCCGGGTGGTACCGCGGTGAAAGCCGTCCCTGATGCTGCGAGTTTTTCGCATCGGCAGGGATTTTTTATTGCCCCTCGCGCACGAATGGAATTCCGAAACCATCGAAAGGAAAATTGCAACACATGAGAGAGACCCTTGAGAAAATCAGGAAAGAGGCGATGGAAGCGCTCGCCTCTCCGTCGGCGGAGCT
>JAFPWV010000115.1 GCA_017412675.1 Clostridia bacterium | reverse complement strand
TTGATTTCTGGGGCATGGGTTGCGGGCCATGCAAAGCTGCCATTCAGAGCAGCAAGAGTCTGCGTGCCGAGATTGCCAAGCGCGACGATGTGAAACTGATTTTCATTGCCGGCTTCACCGCCACGACCGAGGCCGTCGAAGCCTTCCTCGCGGGACATCCGATGCCCGTCGAAGAGGAAGCGCCCGCCAAGGCAGAAGCACCCGCTCCCGCTCCGGCCGCCGCACCTGCCGCCGCTGCGACGGACTTTGGCGCCTACGACGAGGAGCCGATGTCGAACATCCGCAAGGTCATCGCCAAGTCCATGCACGCCTCCCTCTCCGAGATGGCGCAGCTCACCCTCAATTCCTCCTTCGACGCGACGAACCTCCTCGCCTACCGCGCGAAGCTCAAGGAGAACGGCGAAGCCCTCGGCCTCTCGAAGATCACCATCAACGACATGGTCCTCTACGCCGTGTCCCGCGTCCTCCCGCATTATCCGGAGATCAACGCGAACCTCATCGACAACACCTTCCGCAAGTACAAGCACGCGAACGTCGGCATGGCAGTCGACACCGACCGCGGCCTCCTCGTGCCCGTGATCTTCGGCGCCGAGACCCTCACGCTCGCCGCGCTCTCCGCCAGTGCGAAGACGCTCGCAGGCAAGGCCCGTGAAGGAAAGCTCACGCCCGACGAAATGTCCGGCGGCTCCTTCACCGTCTCGAACCTCGGCTCCATGGGCGTCGAGAGCTTCACGCCCGTCATCAACCCGCCCCAGACCGCGATCCTCGGCGTCTGCTGCACGGTCAACCGTCTCAAGGCGGACGGCACGGTCTATCCGGCGATGGGCCTCTCCCTCACGTTCGACCACCGCGCAGTCGACGGTGCGCCCGCCGCGAAATTCCTGAAGGAACTCTGCGGCGCGCTCGAAGCCTTCGATCTGCTTCTCGCAAAGTGAGGACGCCATGGCTGAAACAGTTTACGATCTCATCATTTTAGGCGGCGGCCCCGCGGGCTACAACGCAGCGGAACGCGCCGCGCACGCCGGGATGAAGACCCTCCTCTTTGAGGAACGCGCGCTCGGCGGCGTCTGCCTCAACGAAGGCTGCATCCCGACGAAGACCCTCCTCTACTCTGCGAAGATCCTCGATTACGCCCATCACGGCGAGGCCTACGGCGTGACCGTCACGGGCGCCTCCCTCGACCACGCCAAGGTCGTCGACCGCAAGGACAAGGTCGTCAAGACCCTCGTCTCCGGCGTCGGCGCGAAGATGCGGGGCGCGGGCGTCACCGTCGTGACCTCCACCGCGAAGATCGCCGGCAGGTCCGCCTCCGGATTCGCCGTGGAAGCCGACGGCAAGACGTACGAAGCGAAGAAGCTCCTCGTCTGCACCGGCTCCGAAGCGGTCGTCCCGCCGATCCCGGGACTCAGGGAATCCTATGCGGGCGGCCTCGCGGTCACCAACCGGGAGATCCTCGATCTGCGCACCGCTCCGGCCCGCATCGTCGTGGTCGGCGGCGGCGTCATCGGCCTGGAAATGGCCTCTTACTTCTGCTCGATCGGAAGCGCGGTCACCGTCGTCGAAATGCTCGACAAGATCGCCGGGCCCACCGAGGCGGAGATCTCGAAGATCCTGCAGAAGAACTATGAGAAGAAGGGCGTCACCTTCATCCTCGGCGCGAAGGTCACCGCGGTGAACGGCAAGCCCGGCGACGGCGTCGTGGCATACGAAAAGGACGGCAAGGGCGCCTCCGTGGCGTGCGACCTCGTCCTCGTCTCCACCGGCCGGCGCGCGCGCACGAAGGACATCGGCCTCGAGGAGATCGGCGTGCAGCTGAACCGGGGCGCGATCGTCACCGACGAGCATTGCCGCACCTCCGTCCCGGGTATCTGGGCGGCGGGCGACGTCAACGGCAAGATCATGCTGGCCCACACGGCGTACCGCGAAGGCGAAGTCGCCGTCTCCGACATGCTCGGCCGGGCGGACCGCGTGGACTACCGTTCGATCCCGTCGGTCATCTACACGAATCCCGAAGTCGGCTCCGTCGGCGAGACCGTCGAGAGCGCGAAGCGTGCCGGGATCGACGCCGAAGAGGCCACCCTCTCCCTGCGCTACAGCGGACGCTATGTGGCGGAGAACGAAGGCGGCGACGGCATCGTCAAGGTCGTCTACGGGAAGGAACACCGCCAGATCCTCGGCGTCCACATGATCGGTTCCTACGCATCCGAAATCATCTACGGCGCGGCGGCCATGGTTGCGAAGAAGCAGCGCGTCTCCGACGTGGAGAAGCTCGTCTTCCCGCATCCCACCGTCTGCGAAATCATCCGCGAAGCGATGTTTTCCATTGAATAACTATATAGAAGGAGATCACAACCATGCCGAAAAGCCAATTTGTAGATCCCGGCAAAGTCTTTGAGCCCGGGTACATCGATTTTGACAGCATTCCGCTCTGCCGTTACAACAAGACCATCGAAGAGGAAAAGCAGCTCTACTCGAAGGCCGATTTCCTCCGCATCTATCACGACATGCGCACCATCCGCGAGTTCGAGACGATGCTCAACGAAATCAAGGTCAAGTCCGAATACAACGGCGTGAAGTACAACAACCCCGGCCCGGCGCACCTCTCCATCGGTCAGGAAGCCTCCGCTGTCGGTCAGGCGTACTGCATGGACATCAACGACTTCCAGTTCGGCTCCCACCGCAGCCACGGCGAGATCCTCGCGAAGGGCCTCTCCTCCATCAACAAGCTGACGGACGAAGAGCTCTATGACATCATGAAGGAATTCCTCGGCGGGACCATCCTCAAGGTCGTCGAGGGCAGACAGTCCAAGCCGGGCGACGTGAAGGACCTCGCGAAGGACTTCCTCCTCTACGGCGCGCTCGCGGAGATCTTCGCCCGCACGACCGGCTTCAACAAGGGTCTCGGCGGATCGATGCACGCCTTCTTCATCCCGTTCGGCATTTTCCCGAACAACGCGATCGTCGGCGGCGCGGCTCCCATTGCGCTCGGCGCGGCCCTGTACAAGAGAGCCAACCACAAAAAGGGCATCGTCGTTGCCAACTCCGGTGACGGCGCGCTCGGCCGCGGTCCGGTCCTCGAATCCCTGAACTTCGCTTCCATGGACCAGATCACCAAGCTCTGGGGCATGGACGGCAAGTATTCCGACGAGGGGATGCCGATCCTCTTCAACGTGTTCAACAACTTCTACGGCATGGGCGGTCAGACCATGGGCGAGACGATGGGCTACCACAACCCCGCCAGACTCGCCGCGGGCTTCAATCCCACCGAAATGCACGCCGAAAAGGTGAACGGCTATGATCCGCTCGCCGTGATCGACGCGACGTCCCGCAAGAAGGAGCTCTTGCTCGTCGGCCAGGGTCCCGCGTTCCTCGAGGTCGCGACCTACCGCGTCTCCGGCCACTCCCCGTCCGACTCCTCCACCTACCGCACGCCCGAAGAGATCGAGGCGTGGAAGGCGGCCGATCCGATCCCGGCCTACCGCAACAAGCTCATCGCGGGCGGCATCGCCGATGAAGCGGACTTCGCCGAGATCGACGAAGAGGTCGTGAACCGCACCGTGAAGATCATCAAGCTCGCGATCGACGACGAGATCTCCCCGCGCATGGACCTCTCGAAGGAGCCGGAGATGATCTCCTCGATCATGTACTCCAACCAGCACGTCAAGTCCATGGACGAGACGAGGGAGCCCGAGATCCTCATTCCGAAGGAAGAGGATCCGCGCGTCAAGCAGATCGCCACCAAGGCCCGCTATGCGTTCGACGACAAGGGCGAGATGATCCCGAAGATGAAACTCTACAACATCCGCGACGGTCTCTTCGAGGCGATCATCGACAAGTTCTACGAGGATCCCACGACCATCGCGTACGGCGAAGACAACCGTGACTGGGGCGGCGCGTTCGCGGTCTACCGCGGCCTGACGGAAGCCCTTCCCTATCACCGCTTCTTCAACGCGCCGATCTCCGAATCCGCGATCGTCGGTTCCGCCGTCGGTTACGCGGTGGCGGGCGGCCGCGCCATCGTCGAGCTCATGTACGCCGACTTCATCGGCTGCGCGGGCGACGAGATCTTCAACCAGCTCTCCAAGTGGCAGGCGATGTCCGCAGGCATCCTCAAGATGCCCGTCGTGCTCCGCGTCTCCGTCGGTTCCAAGTACGGCGCGCAGCACTCCCAGGACTGGACCGCGCTCTGCTCCCATATCCCGGGCCTCAAGGTCTGCTTCCCGGCCACGCCGTACGACGCGAAGGGCCTCATGAACCAGGCGCTGAACGGCACCGACCCGGTCGTGTTCTTCGAGTCCCAGCGGATCTACGACAAGGGCGAGGAATTCCACAAGGAAGGCGTTCCGGAAGGCTACTACGAAGTCAACATCGGCGAGCCGGACGTGAAGCGCGAAGGTAAGGATGTCACGATCCTCTCCATCGGCGCGGTGCTCTACCGTGCGCTTGACGCCGCGAAGAAGCTCGAAGCGGACTACGGCATTTCCGCCGAGGTCATCGACGCGCGCACGCTCGTGCCGTTCGATTACTCGAAGGTGATCGAATCCGTGAAGAAGACGGGCAAGATCGTCATCGTGGGCGACGCGGTGGACCGCTGCTCCGTCATGCGCGACATGGCGTCCAACATTGCGGAGCTGGCGTTCGATTACCTCGACGCGCCGCCGGCAGTCTTCGGCTCCCGCAACTGGATCACCCCGGCCTTCGAGCTCGAGAAGTACTACTTCCCGCAGCCGACCGGCATCATCGACGTCATTCACGAGAAGCTGATGCCCATCCCGGGATACGTTCCCACCTACAACGAAACCGAACTCGAACACCTCGAACGCGCGAAGAAGGGCGTTTGATTCCACAGCATCTCAACCGGGGAGGGGCTTATCGAAAAGAGTCCCTCCCCTCCTCTTCAAAAAAGCGGATGAAGGGGACGGGATCATCAAGCAAGTGTTCTGCGGATCCGGACCGGCAGAGCACTTTTCTTGTTCTTTTGCTTGATTTTACCTCGGAAATGTGTTATACTCAGGCAAAAGAATCCCCCAAAAGGAGCTTCGATCATGCCGAACTATCTGCTCTTCCCCGTCAACGACGCCCTCCCGAAGGCGACCTTCTATGTGAAAGCGGGAGGCAAAACCGTCTCCGACTTCACCGCCGCCTACGCGCCCGAGGATCCCCGCTTCGACGCGTACGTCGACGTCACGCGCTTCGGGGACGCCGTCATCACGGATGCGTCGGGCGAACCCCTGCCCCTCCGGACGACGGACCGTCTGCCGAAGATCGACGAGATCCGGGACGGCGACGCGCTGCGCCCGGCAATCCACTACACGGCGACCCTCGGCTGGACCAACGACCCGAACGGCCTCCTGTACGCGAACGGCACCTATCACCTGTTCGCCCAGCACAACCCGATGAGCACCGACTGGGGCAACATGACGTGGGATCACGCCGTCTCCTCCGACCTGCTCCACTGGACCGACCTCGGCGACGTCCTCTTCCCGGATGAGCGCGGCACGATGTTCTCCGGCTCCGCAGTCGTGGACGAGGAAAACGCCGCGGGCTTCGGCGCGGGCGCGATCCTGCTCTTCTACACGGCGGCGGGCGATCACAGCGAGCTGTCCCGGGGCGCCCCGTTCACGCAGTGCCTCGCGTATTCGACCGACGGCGGCGAGACCTTCGTGAAATACGCGGGGAACCCGATCATCCCCCACATCGTCGGCGCGAACCGCGACCCGAAGGTCCAGTGGTCCGACGAGCTCGGCCGCTACACCCTCTCGCTCTACCTCGACGGGAACGATTACGCGATCTTCTCCTCCGCCGACCTGCTCCATTGGACGCGCTTCTGCACCCTCACGATGCCGCTCGACAACGAATGCCCGGACTTCTATCCCCTCCCCCTCGACGGCGGCGTGAAGTGGGTCTTCTCCGGCGCACACGACAGCTACCTCGTCGGCGAGATCCGGGACGGCACCTTCGTCCCCGAGCAGGCCCCCCTGCCCTACCACATCCATCCGGGTCCGAGCTACGCGGCGCAGACCTTCTCAGGCACGGGCGAGCGGCGCATCAAGATCGCGTGGGACAACGTCGCGGCGCCGGGCGCGGTCTTCCACTCGCAGATGGGATTCCCCGCCGAGATGTTCCTCAGGCGCGTCGGCGATACCGTCCGGCTCGGCTCCCTGCCGGTCCGTGAGATCGAATCGATCCGCACGCCGACGGCCCACATCCGCCGCTCGGAGGTCTCCGGCACGGTGAATGTGCTCGATTCCCTCCCGGACGCGGCGGAGGTCTGCCTGACGTTCGGAGCGGACTCGGGGGACTTCACGCTGTCCTGCTACGGCATGGATCTCTCGGTCTCTCCGTCGGCGAACGAGATCCGCTTCGGCGGCACCGTCGCTCCGCTCACCTACAGCGGGGAGATGAACCTCTGGGTGATCTTCGACACGCTCGGCGCGGAGATCTTCGCGGACGGCGGGCTGGTTTACGCCACGCTCGGACAGGTCGCTGACAAGACGCAGGGGGTGCGCGTGACCGGCACGGACATGAAGGCCCTCACGGCGGACGTCTATCGGCTGAAGCTCTGATACCCCTGCACGCAAAAGAACGGGTTGTTGTAAATAGGGCAAAAGTTTTCGCCCGCCTTTTCCAAAAAGCGGTAGGGTGTCGGGGCAACGCCCTGACCCGCACTCCGCAGAGTGCGGAACACCCAAGCCTTCCAGAGAGTTCCTCTTTTTGGTTCTTTGGCATGAAATCTCCGATTTCATGCGCTCCTCAGATCAAGGAGAAAAAGAACGCCGAAAGCGCTGTGTAAACAGAACGGCTGCCGCATTTCTCCGTTTCTTGGAGTTCATGCGACAGCCCCTTCTTTTTTGATTTCAAAGTCTCAGAACGCCTTCCGCTGAAAATCGGGATTCCCGTGGGAATAGGTCGGCAAGAGCTTCGGAGACTGCACCTCGGCATGAACGCCCGCCGCTTCGGCCTCCCGCCGGAACGCCGCGACATGCGCGAGGGTCGGTCTGCCGGGCGTGACGCTCTTCGCCTTCTCCGCCGCGTGCCGTCCCGCATTGCGCCCGAAGACGATCACGTCGAGCAGCGAATTGCCCATCAGGCGGTTGCGCCCGTGGATGCCGCCGACGACTTCGCCCGCCGCATAGAGATTCTCGACCGCGGTCATGCCGTCCGGGGTGATGTCGAGACCGCCGTTCTGGTAGTGCAGCGTCGGATAGACGAGGATGGGCTCCGAGCGGATGTCGATCCCGTACTGCGCGAACATGCGGTGCATCGCCGGGATGCGGGCAAGGATCGTCCCCGCGCCGCCCTTCTTCTCGATCATCGGCGTGTCGAGCCAGACGCCTTCTCCGTCCGCGGTCTTCACGCCGTTCCCCCTGGCCGTGCATTCCCGGATGATCGAGGCCGCCGTGACGTCGCGGGTCTCGAGCGGGTGCATGAAGACCTCGCCCTTCGCGTTCACGAGCTTCGCCCCGAGGGAGCGGACCTTCTCGGTCACGAGCGCGCCGAAGATCTGTTCGGGATATGCCGCGCCGGTCGGGTGATACTGCAGGGTGTCGGCGTAGAGCAGCTTCGCGCCTGCCCGGTAGCCGAGGATCAGGCCGTCCGCCGTCGCGCCGTAGTGGTTGGACGTCGGGAAGCCCTGATAGTGGAGCCGTCCCGCGCCGCCCGTCGCCAGAATGACGCACTTTGCCCGCGTGATCTTCATCTCGCCGGTCTCCATATTGAGAAGCACCGCGCCCGTGCAGCGGCCGTCCCCGTCGAGGATCAGCTCGATCGCCGCGGTGAAGTCGATCACCGGGATCCCGCGGTTCAGCACCTCGTCGCGCAGGGTCCGCATGATCTCCGCGCCGGTGTAGTCCCGTGCCGCGTGCATCCGCTTGCGCGAGGTGCCGCCGCCGTGGGTCGTGATCATCGTGCCGTCGGGCGCCTTGTCGAACTCCACGCCGAGCTCGTTCAGCCATAAAATCGCGTCCGGGGCCTCGTTCACGAGCTTATAGAGCAATTCGGGCTTGGCCGCGAAGTGACCGCCGCCGAACGCGTCGAGATAGTGGATCGCCGGGCTGTCGTTCGGCTTGTCCGCCGCCTGGATGCCGCCCTCCGCCATCATGGTGTTCGCGTCGCCGATGCGGAGCTTGGTGACGATCATCGTCTTCATGCCCGCGTTGTCCGCCTCGATCGCCGCCGAGGATCCCGCGCCGCCGCCTCCGATGACGAGGACGTCGCAGTCGTAGTCCGTGCGGTCCAGGTCGATCTCTTCTGGATCCACGCGGGGGTTCCCTTCGAGCAGAGCCGCCAGCTCGTGGGGAACGGCGTCGCCGCGGTTCACGCCCACGCGGAGGGTCGCAAATTCGGATTTCTTGTAATCCGGGTGATAGGTTTCGAGAAGCGCGTCCTTTTCCGCCGCCGTCATGCGCGCCGGTTCGAGGACCGTATTGGCGTCGCGGGCGGCTTCGACCTTCTTCATCGATTCGAGCATTTCGCCTGTGTACATGGCCGCACTCCTTTCTTACGCTTCGATTTCACGGTTGTTGTAGAGCTCTTTGAGTTCGGAGACCGGCTTCTGCATCAGCGCTTCGAGCAGATCCTCGAACTTCCCGTCCCGGATTTCGGCGACCCGCTCGGCAAGATGCTCCGATTTCGGCGCGAGGTATTTGCCGTTGATCCGGCGGGCGAGCAGGGCCACCTGCGGATGGGAGATCCCGGCCGGGCAGCGCGACGAGCACACGCCGCACATGACGCAGTCGAAGGATTCCTCGGCGCAGCGCTCAAAATCACCGCGCTGGGCGTAGGCGATGTACTGCATGACGTTCAGCCCCTGCGTGCAGGATTTGGTGCAGGCGTTACAGCCGACGCAGGCGTAGATCTCCGGGTAGAGCTGCATCATGACGGCCTCGTTTGCCGGGACCTTTTCGATGTTGTAGACCTGCTTCACGAGCGGGAAGAACGGCAGGGTCGCCACATACATGCCGTCCGCGACCTTCGTCTGGCAGGCGAGGCAGACCTTCAGCTCGCGGTCCCCCCGGATGCGGTAGATGGTCGCGCACGCGCCGCAGAAGCCGTTGCGGCAGCCGCATCCGCGCACGAGCTGATAGCCCGCGTACTCCATCGCGCCCATGATCGTCAGATTATCCGGCACGGAATAACATTTTCCGAAGAGAAAAACGTTGACAAAGTTTTCCATATAAATATCTCCAATATCGCATGGTATATGCGCATCCGTTGTTCTTTTTCTCCTTTATCGAGGAGAAAAAGAACCAAAAAGAGGAACTCTTTTGAAGTCTTGGGTATTCCGCACTCTGCGGAGTGCGGGTCAGGGCTCCGCCCCGACACCTCGCAAACTTTTTGAAAAAAGTTTGATCAAAAACTTTCTGACTGCCTTCGTACAGCGATCAGTATTCATCCGGCAACTCGCCGAGCTCGTCGTAGCGGAAGACGGGGCCGTCCTTGCAGACGTATTTCGCGCCGATGTTGCACCGCCCGCACTTGCCGACGCCGCACTTCATCCGCAATTCCATCGTCGTCCAGATTTGCTCCGGCGCGAAGCCGAGCTCCGTGAGTCCCTGGACGGTGAACTTGATCATGATCGGCGGGCCGCAGACGAGCACGGTCTTTTTGAGATCGGGATTCAGCTCCTTCACATAGTTCGGCACGAACCCGACGTGGCCGTCCCAGCCAACCTGTTCCCGGTCGATCGTGAGATGCACCCGGACGCCGGGGGTCGTCTGCCACTCCTCGAGGATCTCCCGGTAGTCGACGAGGTCGTCCTTCGAGCGCGCGCCGTAGATGATCTCGACGTCGCCGTAGCGTTCGCGGTTGTCGCGGACATAGTTGATGACCGAGCGCAGCGGGGCCAGTCCGATGCCGCCGGCGATGAAGAGCAGGTCGCGGCCGAGCAGGTCCTCCTCCACCGGGAACGGACGTCCGTATGGCCCGCGGACCGTCACCTCCATGCCGGGCTCCAGGGCGTGCAGCCAGCTCGTGAGGTGTCCGCACTTCTTGATGGAGAATTCCATGTACGCCCGGTTCGTCGGGCTGGACGTGATCGAGAACATGCCCTCGCCGACGCCCGGGACCGAGATCATGGCGCATTGCCCGGGGAGGTGGTCGAAGGGCTTATCCCCTTCGCGCGTGAGGATGCGGAAGGTCTTCACGTCCGGCGTGTCGATGCGGACGTCTTCCACCACGACGGGATGGGGGATCAGGGTTTCAGGATTCATCTTGCCCCTCCGATAGCGTTTTCATGACTTTGACGATGTTCATGTGGATCGGGCAGGAGGCGAGGCACCGCCCGCACCCGACGCACCCGAACTCGCCGCCGTTGTTTTCCGGGAAGTACACGAGCTTGTGCATGAACCGCTGGCGGAAGCGCTCCTTCTGCGTCAGCCGCGGATTGCCACCCGCCATCTTCGTGAAGTCGGAATACATGCAGGAGTCCCAGCAGCGGAACCGCTTCACGCCGTGTCCCGTGTCGTAGTCGCGGATGTCGTAGCACTGGCAGGTCGGGCAGACGAACGTGCAGGTCCCGCAGCCGATGCAGGCCTCGGAAAGCGACGCCCACTCCGGCCGATCGAAGAATTCCTTCGTCTTTCCGCCGCCGAACGCGTCCGTTTGGAGGTCGGCGAGGGGCAGGCGCTTCATGATCGCCCGGGTCTCCTCCTTTGCCGCCTCCGCACCGGATCCGTCCCGGTCCTCGAAGAGATCGCCGAGGGGCGCGAGGAAGTCCCTGCCCCGCTCGGTGACCGCCTCGACGTACCAGCCGTCCGCGGTCTCGGTGAAGGCGACGTCGCCGCCCGGGGATGCGGGATCGATCCCGAACGCCGTGCAGAAGCAGGTCTCCGCGGGACGGCGGCAGGTCATCGTGAGGATCAGGCCGTGCGCGCGGCGGTTTTCATAATAGGTGTCGACGGGCTCCGAGAGGAAGACCTTGTCGAGGATCCCGAACGAGCGCGCGTCACAGGCACGGACGCCGAACACGGCAAAGTCCTCCTCTTCCCCGCGCGGATCGAGGATCTGGATCTTCTTGTTCTCGATGCGGAAGCCGACGAGGTCCTCGGTCTGCGGGAAGAAGAAGTCCTTCGCGCTCCGCGTGGTCTTGAGCCCCTTCGAGACGGCGGTCCCGGGGGTCCATTTGCGGTACGCGCTCTTCTTCGGCTCGACGTCGACGGGGACATAAACGGTCCGGGTCTCGGACGCGGCCGCGAGGAACCGCTCGAGATCGGCGGATTTCAGAAACAGCATCACGCGCGCCCCCTTTTGCGGACCACGGCGGGCTCGGCGTCTCCCTCGGTGAAGGAGGTCAGGGGATTCTTCGTCTCATCGTCCTCCCCGGCCCGGTAGGTCCCGTACAGCTCGTCGATGTCCTTGATGAATTTGCGGTTGAGAAGGTGCAGCGGAATGTGCTCGGGGCAGACCCGCGAACATTCGCCGCAGTCGGTGCACCGTCCGGCGACGTGGAACGCCCGGATGATGTGGTACATGTTTTCCTCGAACGGGTCGGCCGCCGCCTTCTGCGAGATGCCGGAGTCCGGGTTGTCGAACACGCAGTTTTCGCAGGTGCAGGCGGGACAGACGTTGCGGCAGGCGTTGCAGCGGATGCATTTCGAGAGCTCGCCGCGCCAGAACGCGAACCGCTCCTCCGCCGTCATCGCCTCGAGCTTTTCGACCCCGGCGAAGCGCGCGTCGTCCGGAAGGTCCTCGCCTTCCTCACCGAGCAGCTCGTCATACACCGGATGCCGCTTCGACTTGCATACGAGACAGCGCTCCGCGAGCACATCCGCCCGCCCGACGCGCTCGTCGCCGTAGATCGTGTGCACGACGAACGCCTCGCCGTCCTCCTCGATCCCGGTGACGCCGTCGATGCCGCGCGCCTTGATCCGGTCGATGTCGGCCTTGCCCGCGCAGGGGATGCCGATGAGATAGACATTCTCCCGCTTCACGCGGTGCTCCGCCAGAAGCTGGTTCATGGAGAAGGCGTCGCAGGGCTTGAGGAAGGCGAGCACCCGGCCCTTCGCCGATTCCCGGATGAGGTATTTCGAGACGTTCGCGCCGCAGAAGGCGTCCCAGACGAAATCGCGCTCGATCTGTGCCGCATCCTCGAACACCGCGGGGGATATGTCATAGGAGAATTCGCCGCGCCGCCAGCCGATCACGCGGGTGACCGTGCCGTCCGCGAGGAGCTCCATCGCTCTTTTTTTCATCATTTCCTGCATCGGAGGTCCTCCAGTCTGCGATTCGGTCCGAGGGCGGCGATCTCGGCGGCAAAGCTCTTCATGGTTTCGGCGAACTTCTGGCCCTCCGCCGCGGAGACCCATTCCACGCGCGTCCGCTCCCGCTCGATCCCGAGGTAGTCGAGCATCGAGAAGAGGAGCGTCATCCGGCGGCGGGTGTAGTAGTTGCCGGTCGTATAGTGGCAGTCCCCCGGATGGCATCCGCAGAGGATCACGCCGTCCGCGCCGCGCTGGAACGCCCGCAGGATGAACATCGGATTCACCCGGCAGGAGCAGGGGACGCGGATGATCTTGATGTTGGAGGGGTACTGGAGGCGGTTGGTCCCGGAGAGATCGGCCCCCGCGTAGGAGCACCAGTTGCAGCAGAAGGCCACGACGGTGGGCACGAAGGCCCCTGTTTCGTTCACTTGCATATCGCGTCTACCTCCGCCATGATCTGGGAATTCGAGAAGCCGTAGAGATCCATCGCGCCGGACGGGCAGGCCACGGTGCAAGCGCCGCATCCCTGACAGACTGCCGGATTGACGGACGCCACCCGGCGCGTCTTCGTCGAGCGGTCGGGCATCCGGAAGTCCTTGTCGAGGTATGTGATCGCCCCGTAGGGACATACGGACGCGCAGTTCGAGCAGCCGTTGCACATCCACTCATCGGAATGTGCGACGCACGGGTTCCCGGTCAGCTTGTTCTTCGAGAGGAGCCCGATGACCTTTGCGGCACACGCGGACGCCTGCGAGACGGTCTCGGGGATGTCCTTCGGTCCCTGGCAGACGCCGGAGAGGAAGATGCCCGCCGTGGGGCTCTCGACCGGTCTGAGCTTCGGGTGCGCCTCGGTGAAGAAGTCGTTCGTGTCCATCGACGCCGTCAGCATGGTGGCGAGCCGGCGCGCCGTCTTCGAGGGCTCGATCGCCGCGGCGAGGACCACGAGATCGGCGTTGATGTGAAGCTGCTCGTTCATGATGAGGTCCGAGGCCTGCACGTCGAGGGTCCCGTCCGCGCGGGGCATCACCTTGCCGACCGCGCCCTTGATGTAGTGCACGCCGTATTCCTCGGCCGCCCGGCGGTAGAACTCGTCGAAGTTCTTGCCCGGCGTGCGGACGTCGATGTAGAACACATACACGTCGGTGTCCGGGTATTTCTCCCGGGTGAGCATGGCGTGCTTCGCCGTGTACATGCAGCAGATCTTCGAGCAGTAGGTCTTTCCCATCTCCGGCGTGCACCGCGATCCGACGCACTGGATGAAGACGATGGTGTGCGGATGGCGCCCGTCGGAGGGTCTTAAGAGCGTGCCGGAGGTCGGACCGGCGGCGTTGGTGAGGCGCTCGAATTCGAGGGAGGTGATGACGTCCTTCGACTGGGCGTAGGCGTATTCGCCGTACCGGTCGACCTTGATCGGCTCATAGCCCGTCGCCGCGACGATCGCACCGTAGTGTTCCTCGAGGACGGTGTCCGTCTGCTTGTAATCGATCGCGCCGACCGTGCAGACCTTCGAGCAGAGCCCGCACTTGCCGTTTTTCAGCATGTTGCACCAGTCCGGGTCGATCCGCGCGACCTTCGGAACAGCCTGCGCGAACGGGATGTACACCGCCCGGCGGTTGTCCATGCCGAGGTTGAATTCGTTCGGGACCTTCTTCACGGGGCATTTTTCGGTGCAGAGCCCGCAGCCCGTGCACTTCGTCTCGTCCACATAGCGGGCCTTCCGTCGGATCTTCGCGGTGAAGTTACCGACGAAGCCCGTGACCTCCTCCACTTCGCTGAAGGAGAGGATGCGGATGTTTTCGTTCTGCGCGCAGTCGACCATCTTCGGGGTGAGGATGCAGGCCGCGCAGTCGAGCGTCGGGAAGGTCTTGTCGAGCTGGGCCATCTTGCCGCCGATGGTGGGCTCCTTCTCCACGATGTCCACGGGGAAGCCCGCCTCCGCGATGTCGAGGGCCGTCTGGATCCCCGCGATGCCGCCGCCGATGACGAGGGCGCGCTTGGTGACCGGGCTCTCTCCCGCCGTGAGGGGCGTGTTGAGCAGCACCTTTGCGATGGCGGCGCGCCCGAGGACGATCGCCTTCTCCGTCGCTTCCTCCCTGTCCTTGTGGATCCAGGAGCATTGCTCGCGGATGTTGGCGATCTCGACCATGTAGGGGTTGAGGCCCGCCTGCGCCGCCGCCTTGCGGAAGGTATTCTCGTGCATCCGCGGAGAGCAGGAACAGATCACGACGCCGTCGAGGGAATGCTCCCGGATCGCGTCCTTGATGAGGTTCTGGCCGGATTCGGAGCACATGTAGGGGTAGTCCGTCGAGACGACCACGGACGGTTCGCGCCCGAGCGCCTCCGCGACGGCTTTCACATCGACGGTCGCCGCGATGTTCGTGCCGCAGTGACAGACAAACACACCGAGTTTCTGCATAGTACCTCGCTCTCCTCTCTCACTTTGCGAATTTCCGCAGCGCGGTGACGAGCGCCTGGCCGGGGAGGTCTTCGTCCGCCGCGGCGGGAAGATCGTCCGGCTTCAGATGATTCGCGCCCTTCTGCCGGATCACCTCCAGCCGCACGGCCTCGATGACCTTGGCAGGCTCCACGCCGCGCGGACAGCGTTCCACGCACGCGAAGCAGGTCAGGCATTCAAAGATCGACGGCGAGGCCATGAGCCGCTCCGTGTCGCCCCGCTCGACCATATAGACGAACTGGTGCGGGTGGTATTCCATCTCCCCGTAGTTCGGGCAGGTCGCGGAGCATTTGCCGCAGCGCATACATTTCTGCACCGCCGCGCCGCTCATGCGAACGATGCGGTCTTTCCAATCGTTGTTCATGGCGCCTCCTCATTCTCCGCCGAGTCCCAGCGCGTCTGCGAGGACTTCGGTGAAATAGCGGACCGGGATCGGCTCGTCCGTGTTCTTCGTCAGGTTGTAGAGACACAGCGGGCAGGCCGTGATCATATAGTCCGCGCCCATCTCCCGGGCACTCTCCTTCACCGCCGCGCTCCGCCGCTTCGCCGTTTCCCGGTCGGTCAGGGTGAGATACCCGCCGCAGCACTCGTTGCGCATCGAGTAAAGGACCGGCTCTGCGCCGAGCGCGCGGATAAAGTCCTCCATGACGGCCGGGTTCTCCGGATCGTCAAAGGCGAGGACCGACGACGGCCTGAGGAGCAGGCACCCGTAGTACGCGGCGATCTTCTTGCCCGTGAGGGGACGGGTCACGCGCTTTTTCAGCTCGTCGAAGCCCACCTCGTCCCGGAGCAGCTCGAGGTAGTGCACGACCCCGCCCTCTCCGTGATATTCCGGCTCGCCCTTCAAATAATTGTTGACCTTGAAATCGAAGTCCGGGTTGACGGCAAACTCGTGATTCGTCTGCTTCAGGACGTTGTAGCACGCCGAGCAGACCGTCACGACCCGTCCGTCCCCGATCTGGCGCCCGGCAGCGAGCGCGCGCACGGAGGCCAGCTTCGTGGCGATCTCGTCCTTCGCCGAGGTGTATGCCCCGCCGCAGCACTGCCATTCGGGGATCTCTTCAAATTCGATCCCGAGAAGAGCGGCCGTCTCCCGCGCGGTGCGGTCCAGCGCCTTCGCCCGGTTCTTCAGTGTGCACCCGGGATAGTATGCAAATTTCATCTTACCCTCTTCACTCCTCTTATTCTCCCGCCATCTCTTCGGGCCGGAAGACCTCGTCGAACCGCTCCGCCGTCAAAAAACCGAGCGCGACGCAGGCCTCTTTGAGCGAAATGTTCTCGCGGTACGCCTTCTTCGCGGTCTTCGCGGCGTTCTCATACCCGATGTAGGGGTTCAGCGCGGTGACGAGCATGAGGGAATTGTACAGATTTGCCTTCATTTTGTCCTCCTTCGCGCGGATGCCGACGGCGCACCGGTCGTTGAAGGAACGGATCGCCTCGCCGAGCAGCCGGACGGACTGGAGGAAATTGTACGCGCAGACGGGCATGAAGACGTTGAGCTCGAAGTTGCCCTGCGACGCCGCGAGGGAGACCGCCGTGTCGTTGCCCATCACCTGCACGGCGACCATCGTGACCGCCTCGCATTGGGTGGGGTTGACCTTGCCGGGCATGATCGAGGAGCCGGGCTCGTTCTCGGGGATCGTGATCTCGCCGAGGCCGAGACGCGGACCGGACGCCAGCCAGCGCACGTCGTTTGCGATCTTCATCATGTCGCAGGCGAGCGCCTTGACCGCGCCGTGCGCAAAGACCAGCTCGTCCTTCGAGGTGAGCGCGTGGAACTTGTTCTCCGCCGTGACGAAGCGCCGACCGGTCATCTCTGAGACGATCGCGGCGACCTCTTCGTCAAATCCCTTCGGCGCGTTGAGCCCGGTCCCGACGGCCGTCCCGCCGAGTGCGAGGGCGCGGAGCGGGGGGAGGGCGCGCCAGATCAGCTCGACGTCGGTCTCGAGGGAGGAGCGCCAGCCGGAGATCTCCTGCGAGAACCGGATCGGCGTGGCGTCCTGCAGATGCGTGCGCCCGGATTTCACGATCCCCGCGTGCATCGCCTCGAGGCGGCGGAAGGTCGTGATCAGCACGTTCACGGCGGGGAGCAGGCCGTCTTCGAGCGCGAGGACCGCGGCGATGTGCATGGCGGTTGGATAGGTGTCGTTCGAGGACTGGGACATGTTCACGTCGTCGTTCGGATGGAGGAGCTTCTTCCCCGCGATCTCGTTGCCGCGGTTGGCGATGACCTCGTTCGCGTTCATGTTCGACTGCGTCCCCGAGCCCGTCTGCCACACGACGAGCGGGAAGTGTTCGTTCAGCTTGCCCGAGGCCACTTCCCCGGCAGCCTCGGTGACGGCGGCGAGCTTTTCGTCAGTCATCTTCTCCGGCCGGAGCGTGTGGTTGGCCTTCGCTGCCGCGGCTTTCAGGATGCCGAAGGCGCGGATGATCTCGGCGGGCATGGTCTCGATGCCGACGCCGATCGGGAAATTCTCGTGGCTGCGTTCGGTCTGCGCGCCCCAGTATTTGTCGGCGGGGACCTTCACCTCGCCCATGGAATCGTGTTCGATGCGGTAGTCCATACTCTTCTCTCCCTTCTCAGATCGTCAGCCCGCCGATGACCTCGCGCAGACTGGACGCGCTCTTGTGCAGAAGCGCCATTTCCTCGTCGTTCAGCGGCGTGAGGAGCCGTCCGCGGAGCCCGTCCCGTCCGACGATCGAGAGCGTCGAGAGGCAGACGTCGTCGAGGCCGTATTCGCCGTGCATCATGGATGAGACCGTCAGCGTGGTGTCCATGCCGTCGAGCAGGCACTTGCAGATATGGCAGGTCGAGAGCGCGATGGCGTAATAGGTCGCGCCCTTGCGCTGGATCACGCGCCCGCCGGATTTCTTGATATAGGTCTCCATCTCCTCGTGGTCGATCGGCGCGTAGAGGTTGTCCTTCGAGGTGACGGCGCGGTGGTAGTCGTCGACCGGGACGTTCGAGATGTTCGCAATGGACCACGGCACGAACGAGGTGTCGCCGTGCTCGCCGAAGACGTAGGCGTGGACGTTCTGCTGGTTGATGCTGTAATACTCCGAAATGCGCGCGCGGAGGCGGGAGGTGTCGAGGATCGTGCCGGTGCCGATGATCTTGTTCTCCGGCAGATCGGAGAAGCGGCAGAAGACGTAGGTCAGGATGTCCACCGGGTTCGAGACGATGATGTAGGTGGCGTCCGGCGCGAAGGTCGTGATCTGCGGGATGATGGTCTTCAGTATGTCGACGTTGGTCTGCGCGAGGTCGAGGCGGGTCTGCCCCGGCTTGCGCGCGACGCCCGAGGTGAGGACGACGATGTCGGAGTCGCAGGCATCGCGGTAGCTCCCGGCGTAGATGGTGACGGGCGGGCAGAACGGCGTCCCCTGCCGGATGTCGAGGGCTTCGCCGAGGGCCTTCTCGCCGTTGATGTCGATCATGACGATTTCGGTGGCCAGCCCCTGCACGGCCAGCGTGTACGCGATGGTGGAGCCGACCGATCCGGCTCCGATGATGGTGATTTTGGTCATGGAATCGTCCTCCCAGCGCGCCGTTTTCGAGGCGCAGAATAATCTATGGTAATTATAGCAAAAAGCGCGCGGAATTGCAATCCCGCAGACGATCAAAATCGGTCCCTCTGCGCGGTTTTTTTCTGGAAAGCGCGGAAATCCGGCGCCGGGCATGAAAAAGCCGCCGCACCTCTCCGCGCCGGGAGAAGGCGGCAGCCTTCAGGATGTTCTCGATGTCAGAGCTTCTCTTCGAGGATGTCGGCGATCCGGCGGCAGGCCTCCCCGTCCCCGTAGGGATTCGACGCCTTCGCCATCTTCTCGTACGCCTCCCGGTCCTCGAGCAGGCGCTTGAAGTTCTCATAAATGACCTCTTCGTCCGTCCCGACCAGCTTCAGGGTGCCCGCGGCGATGCCCTCCGGCCGCTCGGTCGTGTCGCGCATGACGAGCACGGGCTTGCCGAGCGACGGCGCTTCCTCCTGGATCCCGCCGCTGTCCGTCAGGATCATGTAGCTCTGCGCCATGAAGTTGTGGAAGTCAAGCACCTCGAGCGGTTCGATGATGCGGATCCGGTCGCAGCCGCCGAGCTCCTCCGCCGCCGCTTCCCGCACGATGGGATTCATGTGGATCGGATAGATCGCCGCGACGTCCGGATGCTCGTCGATGATGCGGCGGATCGCGCGGAACATGTGGTGCATCGGCTCGCCGAGGTTTTCCCGCCGGTGCGCCGTCAGCACGATCAGGCGCTTGCCCTTCGCCCATTCGAGCTCGGGATGCGTATATCCCTCGCGCACCGTCGTCTTGAGCGCGTCGATCGCCGTGTTGCCCGTCACCCAGATCGAGGCGGGATCCTTGCCCTCGCGGAGCAGGTTCTCCCTGGCCGGCTCGGTCGGCGCGAAGTTGAAGCGGGAGATGATCGAGACCGCCTGCCGGTTGAATTCCTCGGGGTAGGGGGAGTCGATGTTGTAGGTCCTGAGCCCCGCCTCGACGTGGCCGACCGGGATCTGCATGTAGAAGCAGGCGAGCGCGGTCACGAACGTGGTGGACGTGTCGCCGTGGACGAGGACGACGTCGGGCTTTTCCTCTTCGAGCACCCGGCGGATGCGTTCGAGGATGTTCACCGTCACGTCGAAGAGCGTCTGCTTCTCCTTCATGATGGAAAGGTCGTAATCCGGCACCACACCGAACGCGTCGAGCACCTGATCGAGCATCTGGCGGTGCTGACCCGTCACGCAGAGCACCGTATCGAGGGCCTCGCGCCGTTTGAGCTCCAAGACGAGCGGGCACATCTTGATCGCCTCCGGCCGCGTGCCGAAGACCACCATGACTTTTTTCTTCATAAGCAACCTTCTGGAATGACGCTGATGCATTCATTATACAGGGAATTCCCGGATTTGTCAAGAGGCGGCCGGGCGGCGGGGAGCCCCTGCGGGCAAAAGACGAACTCGCCTTGGCGCGAAGTGTGTCTGTGGAATACAGACAAGCGCGCCTGCGGCAAGTTCGTTCACCAATGATGAAAGGTGCGTACCTGAAGAAGGTACGCCTTTTCTTTCGCTTGCGCGCTGACGCTTGCGGATTTGGAATCGACCAAGTCGATCGTTTTTTTGTCCTTCCGGACGGGACCCAAGAGGCTTCCGCGGCCAGCCTCTTGGGGATCACCGCCGCCCAAGGCCGTTCCCGCCTTGGGAATCCACCCCTCAGCGTGCGTACC
>JAFPWV010000114.1 GCA_017412675.1 Clostridia bacterium | reverse complement strand
GGCCGTGAAGGCCTCTTGTCCGCCAGCCGCGCAGGCGAAAAAAACGATGGATTCAGCGAGTACATCCCCGCAAACGTTAGTGCGCAGGCAAAATGAACGACCCGCTCCTCGCGGGCTTGCGAAGTGAGCCCGCCTTTTGCCCGCGGGGGCTCCCCGCTGTCACCGGGCACCGCCCGGCGCGTATGCGCAAAAAACCTCGCGGCTTTTTCCATTTTCTCCGAAAATATCAGCGTCCGTTCATGCGTGATTCAAATTTGAGGCGTATAATAACCCTATCCAACTCCTCTGAAAGGTCATTCACCCCGAAATGAACGAATCCAACGGCCAGAAGGTCAACTGGGGCAGGGAAACCCTGCATGTTCTCGGAATCGTCGGAAAAGTCGTTTTCCGTATCTTTTCCTATTTCCTGAACATCCTGCTCACCATTCTCCTGATCGGCCTGATCACCGGGATCATCGTCGGATCCGTCTTCGCGATCTATATCAACAACAACCTCGACCTCGAGATCGATCCCTCCTCCATCGTCACCGTCAACCGGGACTCCGCCACGCGCTTCTATTACATGAACTACGCGACCGAGCAGGACCGCATCGACCGCATCGGGACGCCCGTCGAGATCGAGGACATGCGCCTCACCGGCAAGGACGCCGCCATCGCGATCTCCTACAACCAGATCCCGCTCGACCTCTACCGCGCCTTCATCTCCATCGAGGACAAGCGCTTCGAGAAGCACAACGGCGTCGACTGGTACCGGACCGCGGGCGCAATCTACTACATGCTCACCGGACAGCCCGGCGGCGGTTCCACCATCACCCAGCAGCTCATCAAGAACGTCACCGGCGAGGATGAAGTCACCATCCAGCGCAAGGTCTCCGAGATCTTCCGCGCGATCAACCTCGAAAAGGTCAAGAGCAAGGAGGAGATCTTCGAGGCCTACTGCAACATCATCTACCTCGGCAACAACTGCACCGGCGTGCAGGCCGCGTCGAACTTCTACTTCGGCAAGGACGTCTCCCAACTCGACCTCGTCGAATGCGCCGCCCTCGCCGCCATCGTCAAGAACCCCTCGCAGTACGAGCCCCTTTACCACGACAAGGACTTCGAGGTCACCAAGGCCGACGGCACCGTCATCATGAAGGAGGGCAACGAATCCCGCCGCTGGTACATCCTCAAGGAAATGATGAAGAACGGCTACATCACCGAGGCGGAATGCGTCCAGGCCCAGAACGCCGTGTTGAAGGTCATCGACCACTCGAAGGACTACGACGAAGAGGTCGTCGAAGAGGGCATCACCATCTTCTCGTGGTACATCGAGGCGCTCTTCACCCAGCTGCAGCAGGACCTCGCGGAGAAGTACAACATCACCACCCGCGCGGCCAGCCTGATGATCTACAACAACGGCTTCAAGATCTACGTCCCCATGGATCCCTTCGTGCAGTCCACTCTCGAGGAGATCTACTACAACGACAACGAATACTTCCCGTCCACCGGATCGGGCCTCCAGCCGCAGTCCGCGATGGTGATCTGCGATCCCTACACCGGCGACGTCCTCGGCACGGTCGGCGGGCGCGGGAAGAAGATCATGAACCGCGGGCTCGACCGCGCCACCGTGGCCACCCGTCCGCCGGGATCCGCGATCAAGCCGCTCTCCGTCTACGGACCGGCGCTCGACGCGGGGATCATCACCTACGGCACCGCGATCGACGACAGCCCCGTGTGGTTCAACAGCTACGAGATCAGCCCCGCGACCGCGACCTCTCCCGCCGTCCTCGGATACAACCCGTACCCGAAGAACCTGCCGGACATCTACAACGGCCTCACGCCGATCCACGACGCCGTCCGCCGCTCGGTCAACACCGTGGCGATGAAGGTGCTGCGGCTCTACGGCGTCGACAATTCCTTCTACTTCATGAAGGAAAAGCTCCACTTCGACAGCCTGATCGATTCCGCCGTCCTCAACGACGGGCGCATCATCACGGACCGCGGCGAAGCGGCGCTCGCGCTCGGCCAGCCGAACTACGGCGTCCGCCTCATCGAGATGGTCTCGGGCTACTGCATGTTCCAGAACAGCGGCGTCTACAACGAGCCGAACCTCTACCTGTACGTCACCGATTCCGAGGGCAACATGGTCTTCGATTACTCCGACGACCCGCAGATCATCATCAGCGCGGAATCCGCGTCGATCATGACGATCATGATGCAGGAGGTCATGAGCGCCGGTACCGGCCGGGCGTGCACCCTGCAGAACACCGTGGACGTCGCGGGCAAGACCGGTACGACTTCGCAGGACTTCGACCGCTATTTCGTCGGCTACACCCCGTATTACGTCGGCGGCGTCTGGACGGGCTACGACATGAACCAGTCCCTGTCCGCGTTCACCGAAAACCCGTCGCTTCTCGTCTGGGACACCGTCATGACCCGCCTGCACCAGCCCTATGTGGACGCGGCGGCGAACGGTGGCGAAGCCCTGAAGAAGTTCGAGATCTCCCCCGGCGTCGTCACGGCGACCTTCTGCCGCGATTCCGGGATGCTCTATGACGACAGCCTCTGCTCCCTCGACCCGCGGGCATGGAGCGTTCCCCGCAGCGAGGTCGGCTACTTCACCCGCGAGACCGTCCCGAAGCAGAAGTGCACCACCCATGTGAAGGTCCAGCGCGACGCTTCGACGGGCGGCATCTGCTATCCCGAATCCGCGTGCAGCAAGTCCAACTGCTACAACGTCGCCCTCATCCGGGAGGAGAACCGCAACTTCCCGAAGGAGGTCTATATCGTCGACGCGCAGTACACGTTCCGCGAGCTGCCGGAGTGGACGCAGCCGTCGTCCAACAAGCTCCTGCCGTTCTACGCCAACCTGCTCCAGACGGGCCAGTACGTCGGGACCTCGGTGAACTGGGGGACCCGCCCGTACAACTCCTACTGCGTGGAGCACGGCGTCTATAAGTACTGGACACCGCCGGGACTCGAGACGGAGGGCGCGGAAACGGAAGAAGAGACCGAGACCGACGAGGCCGAAACCGACGAGACCGAGGAATGGTTCGAGGACGAGCCGGACGAAGGACCGGACGAGCCGGAAGAACCGGAAGAACCGGAGGAAGAGCGTGAGCCCGTCGAGCCGGACGCCCCGGAAGAACCCGTCGAACCGTAAGGCCGCGCATAAAACGCGAAATCACCTCATACACTATGTGTGGGGTGATTTTTTTGCGCAGATGGAAACGGGAACTCGATTTTGTCGCGGCGAACGCGGGGGTGTTCGGCATTTCGGCCTTTCTCGCGGCGATGGGCGGCGTCCTCCTGTGGGTGAGCGGCGGCAGCGGCTGGTATTTCGTGAAGACCGCCGGTCATGCCGCACCGTCCGTGGCCGCGCTGTTCGCACTCTCCCTGACCGTGTGCGGATGCTGCGGGCTCTCCGCCGCGATGATCCTCATGTGGAGCAGGGCGGCGTGTCCGATGCGGTCCGTCTGGCCGTCGGCGTGTGCCGTGGCGGGGGCGTATCTCGCGCATCTCGGCTGGTACGCGGCCGCGATGTGCACCCGGATGACGGTCTTCGGCGGGATCCTCGCCGTCGTGTCGGTCCTGCTCACCGCCGCGGCGCGCGTCCTGCTCCGAAAGCCCCCGGCGATCCTCACGGCGGCGCTTCTGGCACTCCTCGCGGGCGAGAGCTATTTTGTTTACGCAACGTTTTCGCGGATATTGTGAATTTACTATAAATTAGTGCCACAAAGTGCTTGACAATTCCGGAGTGCTGGGGTATAATGACAGTGCAGAAACTTGAAGTATCAACAGGAGGTCATGAAATGAAAAACATCAAGTTCTTGGCCCTTGCCATGGCGCTCGTGATGCTCGTCTTCGCGTTTGCGTCCTGCAAGAGCACGCCGAAGCAGACCATCACCGCCACCGTCACCGTCACCGCTCCGGACGATCCGATCGTTCTGAATTACTCGACCACCATTGAGTATCCGGAAGGCGAGACCATCACCGTTCTCGATCTGGCACGGCAGGCGCTCGATGAGCTGGAAATCAAGTATGAACTCGACGAAGACAAGAACGAAGTCGCCCTCGGCTTCGATTCCATCACCACCACCGAAGGCACCGTCTACAAGGTCGGCTACACCGATGCCGAGAAGCAGTACATCGGCATGTGGAGCTACACCGTGAACGACGTCGCTCCGGATTCCGGCAGAGCGGGCACCAACCCGGCACCGGACGGCGCGAAGATCGTCTTCACCTACGAAGTCGCGTCCGTTGAGGACCTCAGCCAGACGCCGTAAGGCTGAGCTGAAACAGAATAGAGAGGGCTGTCGCATGAACTCCAAGAAACGGAGAAATGCGACAGCCGTTTTCTTTCCATAGCGCTATCGGCGTTCTTTTTCTCCTTTATCGAGGAGAAAAAGAACCAAAAAGAGGAACTCTCTGGAAGGCTTGGGTGTTCCGCACTCTGCGGAGTGCGGGTCAGGGCGTTGCCCCGACACCCTACCACCTTTTGAAAAAG
>JAFPWV010000113.1 GCA_017412675.1 Clostridia bacterium | reverse complement strand
CGTAACGGAGTCGTTATCATGCAGCGACTCAAAGGAAGGAAAACGTTTCGCAATATAGGAATCCACATAGTCCCTTGAGGATTCAGACAGCTTTGACGATTGATTCAGAATATCCAGCAGATAGGCTCTTAATTTCTTCTTGCTGCTGTCTATGTGGGATAGGATTGTGCACGGAGTCTTAACACCGACAGATCCAACCGAAGAGGTGTTCTTCCCCGAAAGATACTCGATGTATTCGGTCATGATTTTGTTCAGGGCTTGCTCATAACAGCATCCCGATATGTCTCAAAAAAGACTGTAACAAAAAACCTTCTCTTCACGATTCAGCATGCAATTCTATGCACAGAAACAAGCCCTCTCCCGGAAGGAAGAGAGCCTGTTGTTTTATGAACCATCAGCCTTTATATTCGTAGCACCATTCTGTCTCGACGCCGAAGCTCATGAAATAGAAGGAGAATTTGTCCCCCTTCTGAGGCGAGGAGGGGAAATGCCAGAAGACGGTGCAGGAGCCTCCGGGATTGGTTTTATCGCCTCCGGTGCCCGCGCCGGGTGAATCCGGATGACTTGGGGACTCGCTCCCCTCGTCGAGGATGTTTGATAAGTAGTGTCCGGCTATGCCAATCGCCTTGCCGGGGAGGCCGTACTGGACGGAGCAGGAATCGCCGAAATAGTATTTGGCGATATTCGTTTCAATCAGAACGGCGGCGATGTCGAAGGTGATCTTCTCGCCGGGGGCACCGTATTTGGGCGGAAGGGTGCAGGTGAGTTCCATTACCGTCTTTTGATAAGGTTGTCCGTCGGCGATCTTCACATGGGTATGGCACATGAGGTTGTGCACGGTATCCTTTTCCCATGCGTAGGCGTCGCTGTACATCCCCGACACCTCGTTGGGCCGCTGCGTCGTGTTCTCATAGATCAGCTCCCAGCCGCTTCCCGAAGACGAGGTGCCGCCGGTGCCACCGGTGATCCCGACCGTCCGGGTAGTTCCGTCCCAGCCCACCGTGAAGCCGAAAAACTCCGCGAGATACCGGATCGGCGCATAGGTGCGGCTGTTGACGATCACGGCGGCTGTGTCCATGGTGACGGTCCCGCCGCCGTCGGAGTAGGCGACCTTGCTGTCAATGGGGAAATAGATCGTCTTTGTCCCATCGGTAAAAATGGCCTCGCGCTTTGTTCCGTTCCAGTCGACCTTTAGGCCCAGAGCCTCAGCCACGGCGCGAAGGGGAACCATCGTCCGGCTGTCGGAATTGATAAAGGGGACGGCGTCGGTCCACTGCACGCCGGTTCCGTTGACGGTGACGTTGATACCAGATGACTGCGGGGGCGGATTGCCAGATGCCTTGCCGCGAACCTCCGCAAAGCCGGCGTTCCCGGACTGGCTGTTGCAGCTCCAGGTCTGCGGCTCGGAGTCTTCGATGGAATACGTTTTTCCGGCTTTCAGGACGACGTTCGGGAAAACGTCCCAATACTGATTTGCGGCAGAACCGCTGCGTCCGGATGCATTCCAGGATCCGACCAGATGATTCTCCGAATCATAGATGCTGATGGTGCCCGGTGCGCTGCCCAGCCCGTCGTTCCAGTGATAGGTGGTGACAGACTGCACCAGCAGATCCGAGCCGCCGGAGACCGTGAATTTCGGGTAGGAATCCGGATCGTTCCTCACCGCGGCTGTGTTGAAGGTCGTAAATACGACCGGGTAGTCGTTTACGGACGCGGCCATGATCCCAGGTGCCGTAAGCAGGGGGAAGACAATCGTCAGGGAAAGCAGCAGCAAAAACAGGCGTTTCTTCATGGGTATGTTCCTCCTTGTTTTTTGATTACAGGGTTTATGGCAGATGCTTCGGTTTATCTCTTCTTGTACACGCTCTCGAACAGGTCGTGGATCGCCGCCGCAGCCTCATTGTACCCGTCGGGCCATTCCATATATCCGACTGCCTCGACCTTCGACCCGTCCTCCGTCACCACGCGCAGAACGAATCCGATCCCGTCCATGATATCGGGGTCCCTCTCGTCAAAACCGTTCCAGCCGGGGACATCGTGTTCGTTCAGAACATTCGCCAGTTTTTCGACAAAATCCGCGTCCACCTCGACTGTCCGGGCTTTTTCTTCTTTGACCCCCTCCGGTTTGACGACGGCAGTGTAACTCCCGTTTTCAGAATTCAGTTCATAGTGCACGGCATCGTCGTAATTGCTTCCGTAGGATTCCGTGAAGAAAAATCGCTCGATGGAGTGGATGCTGCCTTCCTTCCGGAACACAACTGAGAAGGATCGGTCTCCCCGGAACAGCATCGGGATCCGCGCCGGGGTCACGATCCCCGTTCCGGACACGGCGGTTTTCCCGTCCTCTGACGCGATTCCTATGGCGATCACCGAGGACTGTTCTCCGACGGTGATCCGCAGCTCGTGGGCGACATCGTACCGGGACGGCATGGAGCCGTGCGGCGGAAGATCCCCGCTCAGAAAGACATACATCCCCTCCTGTTCTCCGGCGGGCAGTCCGACCAAAGCCGCCAGCTCCTCGTCAAAGTCGATCACAATGCTTTCCCCGTCGCCGGAGAAGGTCATCGTGCCGTGCTCCGAGACGAACAGGCCGTCGTGCGGGGCGGGGGCGGGCGTGTCCGGTTCGTAGGGGATGTTGTCCGGCTCCCATCCGCAGGCAGTGCAGGCGATGAGAAGCATCAGCGCGGCGAGGAGAAGCCCTGCTTTTTGAACGGATCTGTTTTTCATGATTTCACCACCCATTCCACCTCCGCGGGAATGTGCCTGCGGATCCAGTCGGCGGCGAAGTCGAAGTCCGCCCCGTCCGCGTAGACGTGATCCCAGCCGATGGTATGGAGCTTGATCACGCTGTGCTTCTTGTCGATAACAACCTTTTTCACATGGCTGAATTCCGTTATGGAGGTCGAGCGGATCGAGGAGTTGTAGCCCGCGCTGACGGCGCCGCGGTTGTGGGTGATCGCGCCCATGATCATCGCCGCGATGCCGATGTTCTCCGCCTTCTTCGCCTGCTTCGCGCTCTGACTGAGGACGACCGTCTTTTCGTCCATCGTGAAGTCCACGATGTAGTACCCGCCCATGATCGCCGCGTAGAGCATGTAGCCGAGGACGAGCAGAACGGCGAAAATGCCCACAAGGATGAGGGTCAGCTCTCCCAGAAAGCGGAAGATGTCCGCCGAGAATCCGTCCGCGATCAGCGAGATCAGGCCTATGATAAAGATCGTAATGGCGACGGCGATCCCTATGGCCTTGGCGGTCGCGATAAAGATCGTCGGGTTTTTGAAGAGGCTCATTTCGTAGGTCCAGCGGTATTTGCCGTTTTGGGCTTCGATTGGTTTGGTCTGCATGATGGCTCCTCCCAAATGATATAGATTGACCCGCGTCAGGAGAATTTAACCGAAGAACTCTTCGGAATACAATTCAAATTTGATATCGGCAAAGAAATCCTCATCGCGTTTAGAATATGGATTATCATCGTGGTCGTCATAGTTTTCCTGAATTTCATGAATTTCAGTATGGTTTAACTGTATTATTACTGCTTCCAGCTGATTGTTTTCGCTAAACCGCAGCCTGATCGTGCCGGATTCAAAATTGCTATATGTAGTGTTGTAAGTAGTATTCGTATTCCTACTGAGTTCCTTGGTTATGAGTCTTTCCCAGTAGTGATGATCTATTATATATGACCCCGAGACGGGAAGGGAATGGGATGTGATCTTGTATTCAACGATGGTATTGCCGTCCTTTGTCGTTTCCTGGACAAATTCGCCTCCGACCGTGAAAGAGCCGCGGGAATAGCTCTGGAAACCATGTTGTTTATTTTTCTCAGTGTCCTTATCCCACGAATATTTATAATCGTATCCCGGCATAGAGACCGTGATCTTGTTGTTCTTGATCGTGACGGTACTGGCGGACGGAAAACCGGTATATACATATTCATCTTTTCTTTCAGCCGTAGGAGTATATGAATAGGAATTCACCGGGTCCCTAGCCAGCATCACGGTATAGACGCCGTCCCTCGTCGAACTGACTCCTCCCTCGTATTCGATCGGAACCTTCATGTCCTTGACGGTCCGGAGTCTTTTATACACGGTTTCGTTTTCTACCGGCAGCCCGCCCGGGGTGAAAAGCTTCCAGACCTCCCAAAACCTCCAGTTTTCCCAGTCGCGCGGTTCCGTGCCGGCATACAGGGCGTCCTGATCGGCGGAGATTTTCACGCCGTCCCAGTTGGCGAACCCGTCGACCGTTGTTCCATCTCCCGTGCACCTGATGTTCACCCTGGTCGGACAGCCGGCGCGGACATAGTGATAGACGAGCGTTTCGAGCAGCACGGGCGTATCGTACCGGTATTCGAGCGCCATGTTGGTGTATACCGTGTGCGGACCGATCTCCTTGTTCGCGGGCTCGAACAGCGGCTTCTGATAATCCGTGAAACCGAATTGGTCATACCGCGACGCCATGTTCATCGCGCCTTCCTTGACGGATGTGTCCTTCATATAGAACGTGATGCGCGTGTTGAGCAGGGGGAGCAGCTCCTCGCGGTACTGGCGCAGGATCTCCTGAAACGCCTCTTTGTAATACTTCCGATAGAGGTTATAGACGATCGGATTCAGGTTCTTGTTCAGAACGGCGCGGGCCTGTTTTTTGAGGGCTTCCTCGTCCAGACTGTCAAGCCGGACATACTTGTCCCGCTCGGTTTTGTTGTCAAACAAGCCGTCAATGCTTCGTCCCTCGTCGAGAAACGCCTGCAGCTCCTTCCGGCGCTGAAGCTCGTCCTGATCGATCCCGAGCAGCTCCATCACCTTCGCGTCCGTCAGGACGACCTCTCCGTCCCCCTTCGCTCTGTAATACTTGTCCGGATATCCGTCGGAAAGCAGCTTCTGCGCCGCCTTGTTCCAGCAGTCATACCGCACGCTGGGCCGGATGTCGTCCGACCAGAACCGCCCGATAAAGTCGTCGCAGAGCTGCTCGATCATGTTCCCGAGCTTTACGGGATCATCCCGATACTTCTCGAAGAGGTAGCTCAAGGCGAACGCCCAGCCGTTGCCGCGGACATCGAGACGGTGATACGCCGGCGCGTGGGAATCGTCGTATTCGGTGGGATCGCTTTCGATCAGCCGAAGCAGGGCGTAAGCCGCAGCGTCACCCGGCTGTGTCTCCTCAGGCCGTGAGGAATCCCATCCGTAATCCGAAAGGTAGTAGTAATACGCCGCGTCCTCGATCGTTTTCGGCTGACCGAGCGGATAATTGAACTCGTATGCTTCCGTCTTTGCCGCGTCGATTTTTGTGTACGCAAAGATCGCGGCCCCGACAATCGCCAGAACGGTCGCGCCCGTAGCCGTCGAGACGCCCGCCACCGTCGCGACTCCGATATACTTGCACGCGGTCATGAACAAGCCGGCTGCGGAAACGGCTGCGGAAACGAAATTCCATTTGTTCGACTTTATAATATCTTCAAACGCAACGCCGCGCTGCCACTGGTCGAGACACCGCATCATCAGAGACCAGAGCCCGATAATGGTTATGCCTGCGTTGATGGAGTCCCAGCCCACACTGCCCGTTATATTCTGGCCGACCTTCGCGTTCTCGCTGTAAACGCTTGCCGCGGTCTGAGCCGACGCGCCCGCGTCCGTCTTTCCCCCGAGCAGGCCCCAGCCTTCCGCAGCGCCTGCCTCCGCGGGAACGCCGCCCGTTTTTTTCATCAGCGCCTCGTACAGCGCCAGCGATTCCGCCGTCTGCTGCGAGAAGAACGTGTCGATCTTCCATCCGCCCCGGATCCCCACTTTATAGAGGAAAGTCTTGGAATTCGGGTATTTCGACGGATATTCCTCGGGCAGAATGCGGAAAATCGTCCCGTTCTGATCGACGAATCTGCTGAGCCCCGCCTGAACCTGTTTCGCGAGCTCTTTGAGCTTCAGGTCCGTGCGTTCCGCGTCGGTGGAGAAGTGACTCGTATACAGCGTATAGGTCCCGCCGTCCTCGGACAGCTCGCAGTACGCATCCTCCCACACATCGGCGCTCTCGTTGTAATACAGAACGCCGTCGAACGCCGCGGGATCTCCCTGCAGAGGAACGGTGATTTCCACATCCGTGTAAAACTCATGCTGTCCGGACGCGAGAGAATAATCGTACGCATACAGTTCGCAATCCGTCGCTTCGTCGGTTTTGAGCGGCAGCTTTCTGACGGTCAGGGTGTCTTCTTCGCTGTCCAGATTCCATGATTTCAAATCGATATGGATGCCGAACGGAGGGAAGTCGGCTTCCGGGTTATCGCGTGATACCTTTGCATCCAGAGACTGCGCGGAGGCATAGTCCCCCTCTGTGTAGCGCGCCTCGATAAAGCGCGGGTTGCCGGGAGAATTCTCGGGCGTCGCTTCTATCTCCAGACTTCGGAACGCTTCGAGCTGTTCGTCCGTAATACCGAGCGAATCGAGAAAATCCCGCGTCGCCTCATCGATATTACCGGATTCGCCTTTGCCGTCCGTCTTGCCGGTTACAAATCCGGGCAGTTTCAAACCGTCCTTCAAAAACCCCGGATACTTGAACCCCGCGATACAGAACTGCACGACGAGAAGGACGGAGAGAAAGAGACTCAGTCCCCGCGTGCTCTTCTTCGGTTTTGCCGCCTCCTGCACCGCCGCTCTCTCCGCGCGCACCCTCTGCTGATACCCGGGCTGCATATATGCGGGACCCCCCTGCGTCGACGGAGTTCTGGGAGGGGTTGGCCTCGCCGCCGGATCTGGTGCCGGAGCCGCGCCGTTTCGTTTCGCTCCGCAGAAGGGACAGAACGCGGCGTCCGGAGCGAGCGGTTTCCCGCAGGAGGTGCAGAACCGCTTTTCCCCGTTGGATCCGGCGGAGCGCGGTTTATCCGTCGAAAGTCTTGTGCCGCAGTATTCGCAGACAAGGGCGCCATCCCCGTTGTCCGCGTTGCAGGCAGGACATTTCTTTGCCATAATGATCTCCTTTCCCCTTACGGGCGGACCGATCCGTCGTTTTCCATGTTTTCAAATTCACTCACGTCGACGCCGCGGTCCCGGTAATAATCGAGAACCGTCCTTTTGCTCTGCTCTCCCCGCCACGAGACGAGGATCCAGATAAGACACGCGAGATTCAACAGCAGCAGGATGATGTTCAGAACCCGCCTGCCGACCGAAGTTTTTCCGTTTTCCATTTCCGTGAATCCTCCCTGTTTCGCCTCCAGTCTCCAGTCGCTGAACCGGAACTGAGCATAATCTTTTTGTTTCATATTCATTATATCTTACTGTCCCGGGCAGACGCAAGAGTTGACAAAAATTTGTCATTGAAAATTGTTGTGTCAATTAATTGTTTTCACGGCGGTTTTATGTTATACTAAAAGACAGCACAGATTTTGAGGGGTGATCGACATATTCCGTGAAAAGCTTAGTCAGATCTTCGCTCTGCTCGAGGTCACGTCGACCGAATTTGCGCGCGTGGCAAGGTGCGATAAATCCAATATCAGCCATATCATGAGCGGGACGAGGATCCCAAAGAACGGCGGAGCGGGCGCGCGTCGGCTCGTCAGCGCAATCTACCTGTGCACCGACGAAAAGAACCGGCTGGACACACTCTGCACACTGATCGCATGCGAGGACCGAACCTCGGCAGACAGGATCAAAGAGCGGATCATGGCATGGCTTTACGATGGAGAACATACCGCAGTCAATCGCCCGGCGGGACAAAACACCAAAACCGGCAAAATCCCGTATCGGGTATTCGGCGAAAGGCTCGGCGCAGTGATGGAGCTGACAGGGCTCTCCAACATCCGTCTGGGTCGGTCGATGAATACCGATCCCTCCTATATCAGCCGGTTTCGCAATGGCCTGCGCTCGCCGAAAGCCAATCCCAAAATGATGAACGATCTCTGTTCCCTGCTTCTGGACCGGATACGCGAACAGGGGAAAACGGCGGCGCTCGGCAAACTGACGGGGATGCCCGCGGAAACGCTTTCCGACCGGGAGAACGCCTTTGACTGGCTGTACTGCTGGCTTTTCAGCGCAGAGAGTGGGGACAGCGCGCCGTTCGTGGAAGGCCTGGTTGATCGGATCGGCTCCTTTTCCGCAGAGATCAAAAAGCCGCCGCTTTCCTTTGAGGAGGCGGCAGACAGCGAAATATTGAAGGAGAGCTCATCAGCATATACCGGTATCGAAGGGCTTCAGCGCGCGGTGATCCGTTTTCTCGGAAACGTTGTCAGGCGAGGAGAGAAGGAACTCTTTCTGTACTCTGATCAGAATATGGACTGGATGGTCTCCGATCCCGCATTCCGGGCGAAGTGGGTTTCGCTCATGATCTTCTGCGTCACCAGCGGCACGCGGATCACCGTTGTCCATAACGTAAACCGCGATCTTTTGGAGATGGAGCAGGCGATCGTGAACTGGCTTCCCCTGTATCCGTCGGGAAGGATACGGGCGTACTGGTGCAGAACAAGGAGAGGCGAACGCTTTTCCACGACCATGTTTCTCTGTCCGGGATACGCCTGTATTTCAGGCTGCAACGTCAGCGGAGCGGAAAACAAAAACGGACTGTACCGTTTCGACATCGATCCCGCTCTGCTCGGCGCGCATGAGGCGTTTTACAGGGAGCTCCTGAGCCGTTCGGGGGAGCTTGCCGCGGTTCACAGTTTCGAGGACGCAGGCAGACTGGAAGAGGAGGACATATCCTCTCTGTCGGTCATCACCAACACGCTTTCGCTTGCCACGATGCCGGAGAGAGTCATTCTGTCGGCATTGGAACGCGCCGGTGCGGATGAATCGGAAAAAAACCGTATTCTTGATTTGAAAAAGAAGCATCTCTGCATACTGGAGTCCAAGATAAAGAAAGGTTTCCTGCACGAATATGCGCCGCTCCCGGACGATGAAGCGCTTTTCGCAGACAGGGTGCAGATGGATATCCCGGGTTCCTCGCTCACCTACACGCCCTCCGAGTATGCCGGGCATATTCAGAACATCATCGCTCTTTCGAAGCGGTATGCCGGGTATCGCTTCTGTCCGCTGCCCGAGGAGGCGTTCGGGGATATCAAGCTTTTGATTTCCGACAGGGCGGTGGCGGTCGTCCGGCTGAGGGCACCGTATGTTACCATTCTGTTCGAGCATCCCGACCTGTGCCGCGCTTTCGCCGCCTACGCCGAGCGCCTGGAGGAACAGTACAGACAAGACCGGCTCACGATGAAAAAATCCCTGGAACGGTATCTGTAACGCCATCTCCTCGTCAGTCGTCCGGATGGGCGAGGACGGGGAGAGGCATGCATGGCGCGGCAGCCGTTCGGACGAGTTCCCGGGATCCGTCCTTGTCGTGAACGCCGTGCCCGTCACAGTCGAACATGCGGCGGACAGCATAGTTTTCTTCGGTTTGGCAGCCTGGGGCAGTCGGACGCCGTGGTGGTTGTATGGCGGGGGCCCTTGAAAGATGGGATGTGCGTAAGGCTGAGGAGGGTAATGGTAAGCTTTGTAAATAAAGAATGCAAAAGGAGATCAACGGATATGTCTAAATTCTGTACAAATTGCGGAACCCAGATGCCGGATGGATCGCTGTTTTGCCCGAACTGTGGAAACGCGGTCGGCCAACGGATACCGCAGTCCCAGACGCAGCCTCAGAGCGAACAGCCTCCGTACGCCGCACCGCAGGATGCGCCTCCGGACGTGACGATGGTCACGCCGAATATCGGACTCGGCCCCGATGGAAAATACCGCTGGATCTATGAGATGAGCCTGTTCCGGAACCCGTCGCTGTTTGTGACGGTATGGAAGATCTTCTTTTTCGTCTGTATCGGGCTCTTCGTGATGATGGCACTCATCCAGGTCTTTGAAGGGGATCTCGACGGTGAAGCGGCGCTGAGTCTGCTCGGGATATGTGGCATTGTTCTGGGCGTTATGACCGCGCTGGTCGTCATTTCCTTCCTGATCTACGCCGCGATCATGGGCGGCAAGTATATCGCCATGTTCGAAATGGATGAGAACGGCATCATGCACCGACAGCTCCCCAAACAGGCAAAGAAGGCGATCGGTATCGCTTCCGCCGCCTTCGTCATCGGCATGCTCTCAAACAGCACTTCCGCTATGGCGAGCGGTTTCGCGGCGTCGAATACCGAGATGTACACTTCGTTTTCGAAGACAAAAAAAGTACACTTTTATCCCCGCAGCGATACGATCAAGATCAGACATACGCTGAAACACAATCAGGTCTACGCAAAGCCGGAGGATTTCGGCTTCGTTCAGAGCTATATCCTCGCGAAAGTACCGGACAGCGCAAAGCCGAACATGTAACCACCGATTCATGATTTTCACGGAGGAAACGTCATGTCAAAACTGTGCCCCAACTGCAAGTATCAGAATGAAGACAGCGCTGCGTTCTGTCTGAACTGCGGCGCAAAGCTCGACGGCGGTCAGCAGACCGCAGCGCCCGCGAATCAGTCTCAGAAACAGGCAGTCGATCCAAACGATCCCTATCGCTATTATCCCGGCTATACGCCGCCCCAGCCGGCATCCAAAAAGCAAACGCTCCGAACCGTTGGCATCATTGTCGGCGTAGTCGTTCTGTTATTCGTTCTGTTCGGTGCGTTTATGATCTTCGTCCTGCCCGATCTGATCGTTGACAGAAATTATCAGCCTCCCACCGAGACCTACCCCGAGGGCTTTCAGCCGCCCGCCGATTACTACACACTTGACGTGTCGACTCTCGCCTACGGAGACGAGAACACGATGAAGGACTTCTCATACGCCGACGGCTGGAAAACGATGTCCCCGTCCGCAAAGCGGAAAACCGATTTCGCGTCCGTCCTCGGTTTCTGGAAGGCGGTCATGATCACCGACCCGGAGAACGAATCTGCGGAAGGCACGTCGTATGATTATTTCAACGTCGAGATTTACGGCATGGAGGAGGACGCCCGAGTCGTCGTCAACTGGAATCGCAGAGTGATCGAAAAGACCGGCGAAGAAGAGGATCTCATCGGAGGCAGAGGCGGTCTGAACGGGACCTTCCAAAACGGCTCCGTCACCGCCGAAAACGGCAACCGCATCGAGATCACGGACTTTTGGTCGGACGGCGATAAGGAATACGCCGTCGGACGGTTTACATGGACGGACGGAACGATCGGAACGGTCGGTCTTGTCCGGGACAGAGGCGAATGAATCTCATCCAGACAAAGCAAAACATTGGCTTGCGTGGGGGAGTTCAGCCATCCGTCATCCGTCTCTCCCCGGCAAAAAGGACCGTCAATTATCCGACAGCGTCCGGCGGCGGCGACACGGGAGGACAGACCGTAACATTTGTCGCTGTAGAGCAACACCCTTGAGCAGGGCTGTGAGGCATGTTGGAAGACACGGAAAGCGAGGGCTGAACTACCCGCGTGAAGCAAAGGAAGGAGCGCAATCATGGCAAAACGGTGTCCAGCCTGCAATGCTGACATCCAGAACGGCGCCTCAGTCTGCGAATACTGCGGAACAAGACTCACACCGGACGCCCCTCAGGCAAGCGGAACGAAGACGGTAAAGCGGTTTTGTTCGTCCTGCGGAAAAGAGTTGCTGCCAGGTGCACCGTTCTGTCGGTTCTGCGGTGCGAAACAGGGCGGCTCTGCGGCGTCTCCTTCCCCGCGTTCCGCGAATGGGAATGAGGACCTTCCCGGAACCATGCGGCCGAGTTATCAAATGGATATCCGCGCGGAAAGGAAGACTGTGCAGAATGCGCCGAAGGCAAAAAAGAGCCGCCGGGGACTGAGCCTCTTTCTGTCCCTTATTCTTGCCGCGGAGTTCTGCGTCGCGGGGTTCAAATATCCGGGCTTTTTATTACAGAACAAAAGAAAGACCGGCACCTATGCCCAAGAAATCCTCGACTCCATGGGGGTGACGCAAGAGCAGCTGAACGCCTTTCTGAACGATCCCATTGAGGTGACCGCCGAAAACTCGCCGGGGAATCCGAGGTTTATCGAAACCGCCTATTCCGCCGAGGACTATGCGAATGCAACAACCCTCTCGGCAGAGGTTTCCCGTGACAACCCGACGGCGGATTTCCCGGAGTTCGGGATCCATGTCGATCTGAAATGGTGGAACCTTGACAACGAAACCGACACCCTGATCGTAAAAAAGCTCCCCATGAAGACCGATTCGGCGACTGACTGCGAACTCTATACCTACGATTACTCTCTCACCTCCGGCCAGCACGAATTCTATACTGATGTCGAGATCACAGTGCCTCTTCAGGGAGATCCAGCCGCGTTTGACGGCGTGGTTCACCTCAATGAAAAGACCGGTGTCTGGGAGACGACCTACTGTGAGCTGTCGGACGACGGGCTGTCCTACACGGTGTTCGTCAATCACTTCTCAGGTGAAACGGAACGGACGAACAACAAGCTGAAAGGGCTCACGGGACAGGTCACGCAGGGAATCGAAGATTTCAAGCTCAACGACGAAACCATCTTCCGCATCCTCCCCACGGAATACGAGCCGAAGTACCCGAACTCCAATACTTTCCTGTACCAGGTCGGGATTCGGACCGGGTGGAAGATCGAGGATTTCTTCTCCCAACAGACCAAGGACTCGCTCCAGTTATACGATAACCTGATCCACATGACCGGCGGGATTCCTGCCGAAGCCGGAGCATCGGAAAGCTGGGGCTCACTCGGGTACAAGACGGATGCAGGTGCAAGCGGGCATGTCACCACGGACAAAACCTTCATGCAGTCGGAGACAGGGAAGAAACTGCTGAGCATGAAAGGCGTCAGCACGGGCTGGAACGCGATCGGAATGGCTTTCTCGATCGTCGGCCTTTCCTCCCTCTTCATGCGCATCACAGACCAGTTCGAGCGCGGCGTAAGCATAGAGGATGTGTTTGCGTCGAACAAATGGAACTTTGTCTCAGCGGCTGCTTCAGCGGCAGGGCTGTTCTGCGGAGCCTGCGCGGCTATCGGCGTGACTGCCGTCGGCGGGGTCTCCGTTGCTGCTGTCGGAACCGGAGCCGCCATTGTTGGAGCCGCCATCTTCGCCTACACGACCGTGGAAGGATGGGTGGAGGGGAGCGCCTCGGAAAACAAGCCCCTCGGAAACCCGAGGACGATCGAAGAGGCAGCATTTCACTATTTTCTCTCAAATTATGCGACGGATCCGGCTGAGCAGACGGACGAGCAGTACGAGATTTCCTCTGCCCGCTCCTTTACACGGCTTATGAAGGAAAACTGGACGTCCTACGACGACGCGCACTTTCAGGGCGTTACCACACTCGATATCCGCGGGAAGGGGTGGGCAAAAGCACTGTCCTATCTCTTCGAGAAATACCGGAACGAGCCCGAAACGTTGGCGAAGATGGTCGCGAAGCTGGAGAACGGTTTCATCAACCAGTTCTGGACGAAGGAGGTCAATACCGGCATCAAGTATGACTGCTGGCAGAAAGCCATGCAGAAGCTGATTGACGAGGATCATGCGGTGGATTACTACGGGCATTATCGGAGATTTGAAGGGGATCCCAGCGGATTCGCCGTAGTCCTGTCCGACGAGGATCACGCGAAGGCTCTCGGAATCACGCTCGACGAACTGGAACGCCGCAGGAATATCCAGACGGTTCTGGACGAAGGACGCTCCATGAACGACCTCTTCGACGGAAGGCTGGACCGGGAGGCCTACGTCCGGTTCAACAAGCTGACCCAGTCGGAGATCGACAGCTACAAGGCGCGCGCAAGAGGCGTGCTCAACAAGAACCTCAATCCCATCATGTACAGCGTCTATCAGACCTGTCAAAAAGCTGCGTTCCGGGAGATCATGGATCAATACTACGACGTCGTCCTGCCGCTTTTGAACACGCGCATTACGTTCTACATGAAAGACCTTGCCATCAAGGATAAGGTCATGAGCGAGGCGACGAAATACGATCATTTCGGTTTTGTGGATTTTACCGAGCCGCTGTTTGATCCCTCGAACAAGGAAATCGGGCCGCACACGACGGTCTACGGCATGACGCTCGAACGCCGTGCAGGCACGCCGGTTCTCCTCGAAACGCTCGTCTATCATTATGTCCGCATCGGCTGTCCCACCAAGGTGAACGTGCGATGTACGGCAGACGGCATGACAACAGACGGATACGCCAACTGGTCGGGCGTCGATATCACGACGGACCCCCATTCGATGTGGAACGGACTGAAGCCCGAAAAATGGGTCTCGAGCTCTTTGGAATCCGGAAAGTTCGTCAAGGACATGAAGGTTCCCGTCGAATACACGGGCACTTACGAGGAGGAGAAGGAGGAAAAGGAGGAAAAGCCGGTCTATACGGTCACACCGGGATATGCCGACCTCTATTTCAAGGACGTCGAATCGAGCGAAACGGGGAGCATCACCATTTCCTCCGACGGAACGGTGACGCTCAACGTGCCGGCCCATACGAGCAAGTATTACACTATGTTGGATGATACCCCATTTTACAGCATCTACAGCGGGTTTACCGTCAGGGGGTACACCGGAAAAGGCAATTATGAGCCGGAACCGGGCGGATCCGGGTGGATCTATCTGACCGAAGCGCCTGACAGCGTAAGCATACAGTACACATCGAACGGATCGTCCAAAACACTGACGGATATCAAGGTGTCCGACAGGGACGACTGGGAGAAGGATTCCATGACGATCGCGGAAAAGGCGAATGTCAGACGGATCTATTTCTATGTTTATTATGATTCCGCCGGAAATATCCAGTCGGTCAGCCTGAGGCTGTTCGGAGACGTGCAGTATTCCAACGGAAATACACATCCGGATGACCAATGGGTCTTTGAACTCACGGCGCGAGGTTCGTGAAGATCCCGGCCGCTCGGGAAAAGGATTGCACCAAACTGAAAAAACGGTGATTATAACCCGCGGGTGACAAACTCGTCAAAAAGCTAACAAGGGTGACAACGCTCTCCGAGCTGTAATTCGGCCAGAATCCTTACCAAGCTTCATTCTGTTTTTTCTCCCACAAACACTTGAGTATTTTCTATATAGGTCAAAAAAGGTGTATTAGATGAGATTAGGTGTTCGTGAAGCGCGTATTCGCGCGTAAGGAAATTGCGTAGGTGAATATGAGATAAGCTGGATTTTGACGAGCAGATACAGTTATTTTTCCACCAACAAATGAAAGCTTGTCGGAATTGGTATCCGATGCCAGAAACCCAAGCTATCGCACCTACTCAAAACCGGGGCTGCGCGCGACCACAGCGGCAGGTTACGAGAACAGCATCTACAAGCACATCATCCCCGCCATCGGCCATCTTCTGCTCAACAACATTACATCGGACGATCTTCAGAAATTCTATGCCGTTCTGAAATCCGGAGGCAGACTGATCCGGGGTGAAATCTACGGGAAAGGGCTGTCCGACCGTTCGGTGCGGGCCTGCGGGATCTGCTGCAAGTCCGCGCCGGAACAAGCGGTCGAGGACGGACTGCTCCGCCGCAATCCCGCTGACGGCTGCAAGCTCCCGCCGAAGAAAGCGAGGGAGATGCAGACCCTGACGCAGGACGAGATGCGGCGTCTCCTCCTTCAGGCAAAGGCGGATGGCTTCTTTGAGCTGTTCCTTGTCGATCTCTTCACCGGACTGCGCCGCGGGGAACTGCTCGGACTCAAGTGGGACGATATGGATTTCGAGACGGGTGAGCTCCATATCCGGCGGCAGGTCCACCCCACGAACGGCGAGAGCGTACCGAAAACAAAGGCGGGAATACGAACCATCGTACTCCCGTCTTCCCTTCTGGAAATCCTCAAAGCCTATCAGCCCACGACAAACTCCCGCTGGGTCTTTCCCTCCCCGTGCAACCCGGACGTTCCCCGCGATCCATCCGCCTGTCGCAAAATGTTCTCAAAGATCCTCGAGCGCGCGGGATGCAGACACCTGCGTCTTCATGAACTTCGTCACACATTCGCGGAGAGGTGTCTCGAGAACGGCATGGACTGTATATTCCGGCAAATGAGCCGACTTTGCACGCTGAAATAGCCGAGGTGTCACGGAGCAGAGCCGAGTTCACAAATTTACGGTATACTGAAAGACGGCACGTCAAAGACGTGACTATCTTTCAGGAGGTAACCGAATGGTTAACTACAGCTGCTCTTTGAGGACAGGGCGAAATACAACGCCATCATGCACGCGCTCGGCGCTATTCTGTACCGGGAAATGAGGGGGAGAGGATGAAGTCGAAGTCGCGCAAAGCTCCTCCATTGCACCACCGCCCCGTAAAATCTCCCCCGCAGTAGACAAAGAATAGCCTCGGCGTCCGGACAGAGTAATCATGACCCTGTTTCAGAAATCAACTTTGGGACAAAACAAAAATTTGTTTCAAACATCTTGACATCCGCTCCGAAACATGCTATACTATTCCATGCAGCGTCAGAAAGGAGCGGAAACGATCATGCCGAAGCATCTGGACCGGGATGAAACGAGAGAAAAGATCAGCCGATTCATCGAAGACTACTACACCAAGAACGATAAAAAGCCCGCCATCCGTGATATTGCCGCGGGGACGGGAATCTCCGTTTCATCCGTGTTCCGCATCCTGCACGAAATGGAGGACGACGGAACGGTCAAGGTGGAGATCAAGAAACAGCGCTCCATCGTGACGAAGCGGATGGAAACCGAAGGTCCTCACGTCTCCATTCCCGTTCTCGGAACCGTCGCGTGCGGTCCCGGCGAGGAGGAGGAAGAGCACCTGACGGAGTACATCCGCATGCCCGAAAGCCTTGTGGGAAAAGGCGAGCTGTTCGCTCTCATCGCAAAAGGCGAGTCCATGATCGACGCGGGAATCTATCCCGGCGACCTTGTGATCGTTCGCCGCGACAAGAAAGCGGAGATCGGCGATATCGTCGTCGCGCTCCTCGCCGGTATGAACAATCTCAAGGTCCTGGGGTTCGACAACAAGCTCCATCGATATCTTTTGAAGTCATGCAATAACAATCGGAAAGCGTACCCTGACATACCGGTCGAAGCGGAACTGCGGATCCAGGGCGTCGCGGTCTGCGTATCGCATCGGCTCGGGAAGGTGGATTTGAGTTGAAAAGACAGTTCCCCGTCGCGTGGTGTCCGACCTGCGAACGTGCGCTTTTCTATTCGTCCGACCCGAAGATGAAGGTGCGGATCAAAGTTCGTCCCGCTTCCGAAAATGAAACAGACGAGATGTTCCTTTGTTCCAAATGCAAGACGATGCTCGTCAAGGAAGAGCTCCACCCCCACGTCGTAACGATCCCCTGTCTCGGTTACGTTCAATGCTGAACACAAAAACGGCGATGCGCGTTAGGTGCAAAGCCGAAACAATCGAAAGTGCGCCATCCTCCCGGCAGTGAATTCGGGAGATCAGGGTGAGTGGCAGAAGATGATGAACAGAGCAAGTCTCTGTCTTCTTCTGCCGCTCTCTTTTTCTTTTCTGCGAGGTGATCGATATGCTTTCAGCGCGTCCTCCGCCCGTGCGGGAAAAACCGTGCGCCGAAAACGAATCTGAATACTACGAACGAGGTGATCGATTGAAACAGTCCAAGTATAGTTCCTATGACGAGCTCCCGTTGTTTTTCAATGCGGAAACCGTTGCCGCCGTGCTCGGCATCGCGCCGTCGTCCGCCTACGAGCTCATGCACGAAAAAGAATTCCCCACGCTGCGCATCGGGAATCGCATCGTCGTCCCGAAGGAAAAGTTCATCGAGTGGGTGCAGAAACGCACGGAGGGTGAGCGCGGTTGAAAAGAAAGAATCAATACACGCCCCGCGATCCCATCCGCGACTACTTCCCTCTGCCGAACGAAATCTTTTCTCTCGGCCTGTCCACGGGCGAGATTGCCGTCTATGCGTACCTCATGTACTGCGAGGACCGGAAGACGTTCCAGTGTCATCCGAGCTACAGCACCATCGGCAAAGCGACAGGCATGACATCCAAAACCGTTGCGAAGTATGTGAAATCCCTGCAGAAGCGCGGCCTGATCGATACCGAACCGACGACGGTCACGCTCAAGAACGGGAAGAAGCACAACGGCAATCTGCTCTATACCATCCTCCCCATCCAGCGTCATCGACCGTGTGTTCCAGAAACAGCTTGCCCTCGCGCAGTATGAAGCGGCGGTGCAGAAATACAACCGCGAGCATCCGACCGAGCGGCAGATCGAATTCCACCGGAAGTGATGTCTGTCGTCTGAAAGAGCGGGACAACGGGACAGATCTTTCAAAACCGTTGTCCCGATTTGGTTTTTACGTTGTCGGTCAAACGGAAAGTTCGGGACAGACTTCGGGACATGCGAAGGTGATATCGCCCACGTATATTTCATTCTGCTCGTGAATCTGTCGGCGAATCCGTTTGACTTCCTCTGTCGGAATCGTTTCTGTCCCGAACTCCTGTCCCGCACTTTGTCTTTGGAAAGCGTTGTCGTTATTGATTGTCCCGCTGTCCCGGAGTTTGTACGGATAGACGATAACGCTGCGGAAACCGCGCTCCCCGTCACGCGGAGGATTGCGCAGAAATCAAATCGGTATGTATCCTCTCCGAAAACGCGGAACTGTAGAACCAGCGCCCCGCAAACCGTTATCAGGATTAGTCCGGAGCCTGTTCCACCCTGCCCGGAAATCGTGGAACAAGGTAGGGAACGCCGGACAGATCGGGTTACAAATCCATCGGAAACGGCATTCGGTATCCCGACCGACAGTCGGCGGATCGCACAGGACCGGGGATTCCGGGGAAACGGGGGATTTACGCCCTGCGGGGAATCCGAGCAGGATAAAACTCCGCACTCACGGGGAGGACTGACCTCCCCGCGAGACACCGGAACGGCAATGCCGTCCGGGGTTTGACGATGGGGGACAGTTTGTAACTCATAGGTTTAGCCCCGTTTTGGGGGACAATTTCAGGAGGTGTTTGAAACGGCAAATCAGCTGAAAGCAAAGAGCGTCCGCATGTCGGACGAACAATGGGAGCGGTGCGAGGAAATGGCAAAATGGATGCACCTTCGCTCCTCAAACGAATTCATCCGCGACGCCGTCGATTTCTACATCGAGTGGTGCCGCCGCCCGTACAGTCAGCAGTTTCTGACCGCCGCGCTTGAGTCCGTGATCTCCGCGAAGATCCGCGATTCGGAAAGCCGCATCTGCCGGATGTTATTCAAGAACGCGGTGGAGCAGAACGTCAGCACGCGCCTCGCCGCATGGGATTACAATCTCAGCGACGAGCAGCTTGACAATCTGTACCGCACCTCCGTCGCCGAGGTGAAGAAGAACAACGGCGCGCTTGATCTTGAAAAATACTTCGCGCTGTCCGAGGAGGAACAGGATTCGTGGCGGGATTGATTCTGAAAGCGCCGTACTACAAGCCCGGTCACAAAACGAAAGGCGGTGAATCCCGCGGCGGCATGGCCGAGTACATCGCAACGCGCGACGGCGTGGAGCTGCTGCGTTCCGGCATGGCCGACTATGTAAACGAGCGGTTGGGATCGAACGGAATGTTCACGGACGAGGGTGAGGTCATCAATATGGCGGCGATCCGGAAAGAGATCGACGAACATCCCGGCAATGTCTGGACGCTGATCTTTTCTCTCAGCCGCGATGACGCAGAGCGTCTTGGGTACAACTCCGCGCGTGAGTGGATGAATCTCCTGCGGTCACATCGGAACGACATCGCGCGGGAGATGCGGATCAAGCCGGAGCACCTCCGTTGGTACGCCGCGTTCCATCAGAAGGAAGAGCATCCGCACTGTCATGTGATGGTGTGGTCGAGCGATCCGAACGAAGCCTATCTCAACACCGACGGCATCCGTTCGATCAAGCGCACGTTCGCCCATGACATTTTCCGTCAGGACAGCATGGAGATCTACCGAAACCAGACGTACGTGCGGGATGAGCTCAAAGAATCGTTCCGGGATCGGATGGAAGCTGTGCTCGAAGAGATCAAGGTCAATCCGTGCAGCGACCCGGAGTTGGAACTTCTTCTGATGGAGTTGCGGCAGAAGCTGTCACAGCACAAGGGCAAAAAAGTGTATGGATACCTCTCAAAGGATACGAAGGAAACCGTCGATGCCATCGTGAAAAAGATTGCCGCATATCCTCCGCTCGCCGAGCTCTACGATCAGTGGTACGAATATCAATGTGATACCTACCGTCTCTACACAGACAAAATGCCGGACAAGATCCCGATGGAGGAGAACAAAGAGTTCAAATCCGTGCGGAACATGGTGGTGAATATGGCGGCGGGATTCAAGCTCGCCGAGCCGCTGAACGGTCGGGAAGAGGCACAGCAAAGCTATGCTGCCGGGAAAGAGTACGTCGAATGCGGTCGGACGACAAGCGGTCTGCTCCATCTCGAGGATGCCGCCGCGCTTGATCCGTGGTGCGAAGTCCAGCTTGCGCTGCTGTATCAGTATCAGCTGCACGATACGGAGTCATGCCGGAATCATCTGCGGCATGCGTCAGAACAGGGTTACAAACCCGCCGAAGAAATCCTCCGCCGCATCGACGCCGGACAGTCCGCGTACATCCTCGGCAATCTGTCGTCTCTGGTGTATCACGCGGGCCGTGTCTTCGCGGACGAAGTGGAGGACGATGTCGGGCCGCTCACGCCCGTACCGTATGGCGGGATCGACTCGAAGATCCGGCGGGAGCAGTGGGCGAAGGATCACGGCGTCAATCCGACGATGGGCTGACCCCTGCGTCGTAAAACGGGAGGATGTATGAATCAGGAATTGAAGACAGCCAGTACGACGGATATGGTTTCGCTGACCGGCTTTTTCAGCGAGACGGAGATGGAAGGGATCGATGTGCTCAGCGACGGCGATGATCTATTCTTTCCGGCCATCGAGTGCGCGAAGCGGCTCGGGTACAGGAATCCGCGCGACGCGATCCGCCAGCACTGCGAACATGAATCCCGCACCGTCGATCAGATCGTGGTGACGGGAAAACACAAAGACGGCAGCGACGCCGTGCAGGTAGTCCATAAAAAGTATATCTGCGAAGGGGATTTCTACCGGCTGCTGTTTCATTCGCGTCTGCCCATCGGCAGAAAATTCGCGCGGTGGGTTACGCACGAAGTGCTGCCGTGCATCCGCCGCTACGGATTCTATCCAGGGAGGAAATTTCTTTTGAGTCTGAAAGCATACGACGACGCGCTGGAGGAAGCCATCCATGTCACCCATGACTATCGGAAAGCTATGGAGGCTTCGGTTGAGTATCGGAAGGTACTGGATGAATTGATAGCCGCTTACCCCATGCCCGAATCAGCGCGAGAAGATGTCATAACGGTTGATCTTCCCGCGACGGATACCCCTACGTCGTAAATCGTGACGAGGAAAAATCTGCGCCGCAGAAGTCAAAGAATATCGTTCACCAGGTTCGGCTCTCGAATGCCGTCTCTGATCCCCTCTTGACTTGCCTTGATAGAGAATGGAGATTACCTTCACGCTCTGTGAGATAGCCCCCACGTCGTAAATCAAGCAGGGTAAGACCGCCGGGAATCATTTCGCCAGCTCCTCAAACGCCCTACGATATTTTTTCAATATACGCGCGGCGATAATTTCGATCTTTTCGTCATCGGTCAGTTCCAGATCGTTGGCCTGCTCCAGATCGATCAGTTTGAATTTCGGCTTGTTATCCTTATAGATCACAGCCGATCCGTATGCTTCGGCGATTTGTGTAATATGTGAAAAGTTCAATTCCGTCTCCGTAATGGAGACGACCTGACGCGGTTTTTCGTTCATGACTCCTTTTAACTTCTGAGAATGACCGCAGTTCGGCGGATCGTTTGTTGATGGGGATACAGATCGGGCGGGGTGCGGTCAGTTTCCGCAGTTTGCCAGCCATTCGAGCAGCTCACTGTTGTGATAGGCGAGGGAAGGAACGTCAAAATGCGTCGCGCCGTCGAGCTCCGTGATCCTTGCGTCTGCGCCGCGGTCCGTTAGAGCCTGAACCATAGTCCTCGACGCGTCTGGAGAGATGATGGTGTCCTCCGTTCCGACGAATGCCCAGATCATCGTGCGTGAGAGGAGGGCGGCGTTTTCCTCCGTGTACCGGACGCTCCCGCTCATCGGCGCAATGCACGTAAAGGAATCCGGCAGGGCGAGGAAGACCTGATACGTTCCGGTCCCGCCCATCGAGTGTCCGGTCAGCGCGACCTTGGCGGGATCCACACCGCAGTCAGCAACGATAACCCAAATCATCCCGCCGATCTGATCGGAAATCGCTTCCCATCCCCGGTAACTGTTGTCGAGCTTTGGAACGGCGACGTATGCTCTCAGGTCGCCGAGTTCTCCGTCGTAGAGGTATTTCGGAAATCCGTCCGTGGTCAGCAGGGCTTCGACACTCTCCCGCTTGTTCGTCCCGCCGTGGAGGTAGACAATCAGCGGCATTCCTTCCGTCGGGTTGGATGGCGTGTAGAGATAGTACGGCAGGACTCCGGTCGTTTTCAACTCCATGGAGGATGGTATCTCGACCGTCGCCGCATCGTCGGGTTCCGCCGCAGGGCTCTCCCCCGTTACCGATTCGCCCGGGAGTTCCGCGTCATCGTCGGGTATCGTCGGAGAAGAATAGTCGCTGTCCGGAATAAGCGGCGACGCGATCTCGTCCGTTTCCGGATGCAGCGCGGACTCGTCGGAGGGACGCGTTTCTGTGGCGGGGATCGTAGAGAGCGGTGCCGGCTCATTGGCTGGCCGCATACTGATGCATCCTGTCAGCGCGAGAACCATCAAAGCGACGGCGAACCAGAGGCGTTTTCGTGCGATCATGGCGGTACTCCTGAGAATGAACTCTGTATTTATGATACAACAATTTCGGGATCTTGTCAACCAGAAATCCACCCTCCACGTCGTAAACCGGGACGGTCAGATGTGTCCGAACTGATAAAGTTCCGAAAGGGCTGGATATTCCCGCAGGGTTGTGGTATGCTGTGCGGTTGAGAAAGAGAGGTGATTCCATGGCAAAAGCGAAAAAACGCCCGGACGGCGACGGCATGGTGCGCAGACGCCCGGAAGGAACCTGGGAAGGCCGGATCGTCGTCGGACACCGGAAGGACGGGCTGCCCATCTATAAATCCGTGTTCGCGAAGACGCAGAAAGCGCTGATACCGAAGCTGAACCAGCTCAAGCGCGATTACGCCGGAGCGGAGCTGAACGAGGACTGCCGGTTGCCGCTCGGCGACTGGCTGGATCTCTGGCTGAGCGAATACAGCCCGAACCTCCGGCCCTCCACCATACAGAACTATACCCACCATATTGAGAGAATCAAACCCTACATCGGACAGAAACAGATCTCCCGCGTGACCCGCATGGACGTGCAGACCATGTACAATGACCTGAGGAAATCCCTTTCGGGCAGTACCGTCCGGGCGATACACATGATGCTGCATGAGGCAATGGACGCCGCCATCAAGCGCCGTCTGACCGTTGCCAATCCCACGGAGGGAATCGTCCTGCCGAAGAAAGAATACGCTCCGATCCAGATCCTGAATAACGAACAGCTTGACCGGTTCATGGAAGCGATCCGGGAAGAGGTGGACTGGCACGACCTGTTCTACGTGGAGATCACGACCGGATTGCGCCGCGGCGAGCTCTGCGGACTGCGCTGGGAGGATTTTGACGAGAACTCCGGCAGATTGACCATCCGGCGAAGCGTCAGCTATGAGAGAAAAAGCTTACAGATCGGCGAGCCGAAAACCGACGCGGGAAAACGGACGATCCT
>JAFPWV010000112.1 GCA_017412675.1 Clostridia bacterium | reverse complement strand
TTTGTCTGATGCGGACGGGAACAAAAATGTTTAATAAGTTCAGCGGACGCCTCTGCCGGTGAGTGGAAAGCCTGCGCGGAAATCTATCTCGTCTTACCCTTAAAACAAAATACAAAACAGCGTCTCCGGACTATCACAGTTCAGAGACGCTGATATATGTTTGTATAGGAGTCAACTCAGCTTATCGAGCACTTCGCCGATATTTCCATCGATGCAGATCGAACGGTCGGCGATCTCTTCGAGCGTGACCGCCTCGCCGAAGTTGACGCAGGCGTAGGTCGCTTCGGGGTTTCGCGCGGTCATCTGCCAGAACGGGACCTTAATGATACCGGGCGTGTTCCAGCCGACGCCGAGTTCGAGGAACAACACCTTTCCCCGGCGAGTGCGAATGAAGTTGGAGTATCGTTCCGCCGCTTCATGCCATCCGTCGTCTTTGACAAAAGTATCGTCCGAGCGCAGATTCATCGTGACCTCGCTGCCGTCCTCCGGGCATTTCGGTATCAGCTCGGCCGGGGTCGTCATTCGGATGTTTTTGTCTTCCGGAACCGTGAACTCACCGCTTTCCCCGCGAATAAAGCCCTGCGCGACCATCGCTTTGTTTACCCAATCCTCGTTGTCAAAGGTTTTTTTGAGTTTCGGATCGACGCTCTGGAACAGGCCGTAGTCTCCCTGCGTATAGAAGAGCCGCTTTTTGGGGAATCCCGCGCGCTGGAAGCGGTGGTCAACATTGGTCGTCAGAACGAAATAGTCCTTGTCCTTCACAAGTGAAAGCAGGTCTTCATAAACCGGCTTCGGCGAATCGATATAGCGGTTGAAATAGATATGCCGCGCCCACCATGCCCAGCGCGTCCCGTCATCCGGGAAGGGATAGAAACCGCCCACATACATATCGGTGATACCGAAACGCGCCCGGAAATCAAAGAAGTATTTTTCAAAGCGTTCGCCGCTGTAGGTCAGACCGGCAGAGGCGGAAAGCCCCGCTCCCGCGCCGATTACGACGGCATCCGCGTCATAAAGGGCTTGTTTCAGCTTATTGACGTTCTCCGAGAAGCTCCCGGTAGATTTTGTAATCCTCATCCTTGAAGACATTGAATATTACCTCAATTGTTCTGTGGGCGTTTTTCAAATATTCTCTGACGGTCTGTACCGCGATCTGTGCCGCCCGCCTCTGCGGGAAGCCGAAGACACCGGTCGAGATGCAGCAGAATGCGAGCGAACCGATCCCGTTTTCCTCCGCCAGTGCGAGGCAGGAGCGGTAGCAGGATACGAGCAGTTCCTCGTGCTGCCCGCTCAGCCGTCCCCGCACGATGGGACCGACCGTATGGATCACATATTCGCAGGGAAGATTGTAGGCGGGTGTGATTTTTGCCTGTCCGGTCGGTTCTTCGTGCCTCTGTTCCCGCATGATCTCTGCGCACCGGTTGCGGAGCCGCAGTCCCGCGAAGGTATGGATGCAGTTGTCGATACAGGTATGAAGCGGCTGAAAACAGCCGAGCATCTGCGAATTGGCGGCGTTGACGATGGCGTCGCATTCCAGCGTTGTGATGTCGCCCTGCCACAGATATAAACCGGCTTCAGCGGGCAAGAGATCGGCAAGCCGCGTGATCCCTTTCGCCGCCGTCTCTTCTTTCAGATATTCGCTTTCGATCTCGAGATACCGGTCCGGGAGCGGCGCGGGAAGACGGACGTTCATCAGCGACCGGAGCAGGTCCTTTTGTCCCTGTGCGTCAGCCGGTATCGCGATATTTCCGTATCGCGGCTGTTCGGCAAGGAGTTCTTTTATCAGACAGATCCTTTTTTCTTCGTGTGTCATGGTTTTTTCTTCGTTCAGAGCGGTTTGAGCCGGTCAGAAGCATCTCTGTTTCCGGTCGTTTCTGCATCGCTCAATATTTCCGCAGCGATAGCAGAGTTCGTTGTCGCACATACCGTCGTTGCTGTAATACGAAAGGATATTCTTTACCGTCGTTTCCGCGATATTGTTCAGCGCATCCTCGGTCAGGAACGCCTGATGCGACGTAACGATCACGTTCGGCATGGAAATGAGGCGGGAGAGCAGTTCGTCGTCCATGATGTGTCCGGAGCGGTCTTCAAAGAAGATGTCGGCTTCTTCTTCGTAAACGTCCAGACAGGCGGCGCCGACCTTCCGGCTTTTGATCCCGCCGAGCAGAGCCTCCGCGTCGATCAGAGCGCCGCGCGAGGTATTGATGATGACCACGCCTTTTTTCATCTTTCCGATCGCCGCATCGTCAATCATGTGCTTCGTGCCGTCCGTCAGCGGACAGTGCAGAGAAATGACGTCGCTTTCCGCGAACAGTGTTTCAAGCGGTACGTAATCAATGCCGTTGTCCGACGGGTAGAGATCGTACGCGATGACCTTCATGCCGAATCCCCGGCAGATGTCAACGAAAATACGCCCGATCTTGCCGGTTCCGATCACGCCCGCAGTTTTGCCGTGGAGATCAAAGCCGGTCAGTCCGTTCAGCGAAAAATTGAATTCGCGCGTTCGATTGTATGCCTTGTGGATACGCCGTACGGAAGTCAGCAGCAGGGCCGCGGCGTGTTCAGCGACGGCGTAAGGTGAGTACGCGGGAACATGTACAACGTGGATTTTACCGAAAGCCGCGCGAATGTCCACATTGTTATATCCTGCCGAACGCAGAGCGATCAGTTTGACGCCGTACCGATACAGCTTGTCGATCACGGCGGCGTTCACGTCGTCGTTGACGAAAACGCACACCGCGTCGCAGCCCTCGGCAAGCGCAGCTGTGTCCTCGTTTAATTTGCTTTCAACGAAGCGGAACTGCATATCGAAAAGCGCACCGTAACGCTCAAACGACGGTTTGTCATATTCTTTCGTATCGTAAAATGCGACTTTGATCATATGCTTGCCCCTCCAGGTATCTGTTTCTTCATGTTCTTTCCACCGCGCCGACAGGACAGACCCCGGCGCAGTTGCCGCAACGGAGGCAGTGCTCCTCGGCGATCACGGCGGGAGTGTCGCTGAAATCGATGCAATCCTGCGGACAGACCGAGCCGCAGGTTTCGCAGCCGATACAGGCGTCGGTGATGAAGTATCCCGCTTCCTTGCGCTCCGCTCCGCCGAAGGAAAAGCTCGCCCGCTCGATCGGTTTCTTCGAGAGGTCGAACCATTCTCCGACGCCTTCGTAGATTTGGAATACCGTCAGGGCGCGCATGGATTCTTCCGTGGGATAGATCTCACGCATATACGGGTTCTTTTCAAACAGCGCCGGGATTCTTTCATACCCAAGCTCTTTTACTCTGCCGTGAACCGAAACGGCTGCGGAGGTCATCGTGTCTTCGCCTTTGATTCCGGTCAAAGCAAGATAACCGCGTTTTATGAGGCGGTCATAGAAGCCTTTCCCTTTTGCCGTCAGGAAATACAGACTGTTTTCATCATAATCCATCATATCGATGGCAGCGGTGACAGGCAGTCCATCGTCGTCCACCGTTGCGACGACACAGGTATGTATTTCGTCGACTACATAGGCAAGGAAGTCCTTTGTCTTCATGGAATCTCCTATAGGAAACAGGCTCCGAGTGGTTATCCCGGAGCCGTACGCGTTTATTGTTCGTTTGCGATTCTTTCAAGCGCTCCGGTTTTCAGATCTTCGAGCGTATACTTCTTCATTTCGTCTTCCATCGCGCTTTGAATCGCTTTCAGTTTGTTGTCCAGAAGCGCGTGGATGTTCCGGCCGACCGGACACTTTGGATTCGGGTTTTCGTGAAAGTGGAAGAGATCTCCGTTCTCTACAGGCTCGATTGCCTGATATACATCGTAAAACGTGATTTCCGAAATCGGTCTCGTCACGGCGATACCCCCGGTTCCTCTCGCTACCGTAATCAGCCCTGCGGCCTTCAGCTGCGTCAGGATTTTCCGGATGAGAACGGGATTGGTGTTGATGCTTCCGGCAAGGAAATCGCTCGTGACCTTATATTCATCTTTGAATATTTCCACGCAGGTAAAGATGTGCAGCGCGACGGTGAAACGGCTTGTGATCTGCATGAATCTCACCTCCGCCTTTATTTTATCACAAACGAGTCGTCATTGCAAGTGTTACAATGCTTTTTTACTTTCTGACAACACTGATGCGCGCCTTGACATGATCACCTTTTTCGATTTCGTCGACCATGGCGATGGCATAGTCTGCATAGCTGATGATGCTCTCGCCCCTCTCGTTCAGCGTCAGTTCTTCACCTGCGAGGATATATTCGCCGGTGCGCTCTCCGTCCGCCTGAAAATCTCCCGCAGGGCTGATAAACGTCCATTTGACGTCGTCTCTTTTGCGCAGCTGTGCCAGTTCTTCGCCCTGTGCGTTGGCAAGAGGAAGGAACGCAGGCGGAAAATCCGGACCGTCCTTGACCTGAGCGGTGTGCTCCGGGTTGACGTAGAGACTTCCCGCGCCGCCGACGATCAGCAGTCTCGTATCGCTGCCGCTCAAAAGATCGCAAAGATGCTGGGAGGTTTTTACGTGTCCGTCAAGCGTCTCGGGCGTCCATGCGCCAAAGCCGTCGACCACTGCGTCATATCCCACGAGATCCTCTTTCGTGAGATCCATAATATCCCTTTGCACATAATCCTCTGCTGCTGTCTTGTTTTCCCCGTCGCGTCCGAAGGCTTTGACCTGAAAGCCTCTGTCAAGCGCTTCTCTGATTACCTTCTGCGCCACTCTGCCGTTTGCTGCAACTACTGCGATTTTCATTTTGTCCCTCTTTCCGCCGGTGTCTATCCGGCAATTTTTTCGAGATGTAACCCATACGGTTTCATCTCGATTGCATTATAGCACATCTTTGATGTAATGTCAATAGGTACAACAAAATTTTCTGAGATATTTTTTAGCTTGCCATACTTCGTTCCGGAAGCCGCGCAAATCCCCGCTTGACTTCCCAGCCCGTGAGGGTGTATAATAGTGTTGTCATCATAGCCGCAAGGGAATGAAAAGAAAGACGATTTCATGGAGCAAAAAGGAGAAGCAACATGCGCGTGAACAAACCCACCCCCGGCAAGGACGGCGGCAAATACGTGCCGTTTGAGAGGCGCACCGGAGACAGCTCGACGGTCTTCTTCACCCGCGATCTGTCCGAAGCCGGACTTCAGAAAATCTACGACAAGGTAAGCTCCGTCCTCTCTGGAAAGGTGGCGGTCAAGCTGCACACCGGCGAGGCGGAAGGGCCGAACATCATCCCCCGCCCGTGGGTGAAAGAGCTCCTTGCCGTCCGGCTCCCGGACGCGACGATTATTGAGACCAACACCTATTACGAGGGCAGCCGCTATACCACGGAGGCCCACCGCAAAACGCTCGAAATCAACGGCTGGACCTTCTGCCCGGTGGACATCACGGACAGCGAAGGTGTCGCCGCGCTGCCGGTCAGGGGTGGCAAGTGGTTCGAGGAGATGCATGTCGGCAAGAGCATGCTGAACTACGATTCGCTGCTCGTGCTGACGCACTTCAAGGGTCACACGATGGGCGGCTTCGGCGGGAGTAACAAGAACATCGGCATCGGCTGCGCGGACGGACGGATCGGCAAGGCACAGATCCACACCGCCAAAGGCTCGGACAACATGTGGAGCATCGCGGAAGAGGAACTGATGGAGCGCATCTCGGAGAGCACCAAGGCGACGGTCGACTTCTTTGCGCCGCGGATCTGCTATATCAACGTCATGCGCAACATGTCCGTCTCCTGTGACTGCGAAGGTACGGGAGCGGAGCCGGTCGTTACGCCCGACGTCGGCATTCTGGCGTCCCTCGACATTCTTTCCGTCGACAACGCCTCGGTCGATTTGATCTACAACCTGCCCGACGGAGGAGGCAAAGCCATGATCGAGCGCGTCGAGACCCGTCACGGTCTGCGCCAGCTCAGCTATATGAAGGAGCTCGGCATGGGCAACGACCGCTATATCCTCATCGACGTCGACAACGGGGACGCCGTCATCACCGCCGCCGAAGCGGTCAGGGACGTAAAGCCCGGATGGGAGCCGGACCGCTACAATACGTTTTGGGGGCGCAATAAGCATATGTAAAAAGGACATTATCACGACGTAGCGGTTCAGGCCGACACCGTGCCTCCCGCTGTCCTCCTCATTCAGGGAAGAGAGAGAGACCGAGGGGGAATAAATATCCGCATAAATAAATATTATACAAACGGACATCAATTTGTCCGTTTTTTTGTGCCAAAAACCTCGGTTTAAGGGCAAAAAGCATTACCCGAAAACGAACCCTGCAAGATCGGAGCAAAAACAGCTCCAAATCGCTCTGAAAGTGCATGAATACGTATACATCGCCTCAAAATTTCGGACGAAGTTTCGTTTGGAAATTCATGAGAAAAAGCGGTAGAATAATTGCGAACCGGAGAGGCCCGCTCATTGAAAGCAGAAGAAAACGTCCCGGCAAGAAAGCTGTCTCCGACTCACGCAGAGATCGTCCCGAAACGCGACGTGGGGGTCTCAGCAACTACGAACGTCCTCCGCCAAGCGAAGAAGGATGCGAAATGTGTGAAGTTACGCAATAATAAATATTATTCATTCGCGTCAAATCTTGCGTGATTTTCAACCTCAAAATCCCTGAAAAAAGGTCGAAATGAAACCGCCGGACGCGAATCCTGCAATCTGGCGGCAAGACCCGTGCCGGGCATGCCTGATTCTGCATGAATACGTATTCAAGGGCTCAAAAAAACGCGCAAGTTTTTGTCTGGTTATTGAGTTCAATAGATGCTATAATGTGGCCGTAATGAGAAGGCGCTTCGTGCAGCAACACCTTTACAATTTGGTTACAGAGGTTCTTGAGACAACCGGCCGGAAAGGAGGGTGATTCATGAATGAAAGAATATACACAAATCCTGCCGAAAATAAATAATATACAAAAGTGCCACCATGTGGCATGGTTTCGAGGGCTAAAATCGTCTCAAAACAGCAGTTTTGAAGGGAGACGGAAGTCAGACTGCAAAAATGAAGGGGATAACCCTTCGAAAGGTCAAAATCTGAATGAATACGCATACATCGCCTCAAAAAAACGTGCCAGCTACTGTCCTCGCTTTTGCCGGCAATAGGTGGTAGAATGTTGGCGCAAGCAGGAACACATCTGTTCGTTGACAATCGAATAAGACACCCCGGCACGAAATCCGTACCCGAGCGATATAGGGTCCGCCGCCATGACGAGGGAAGCCTCCGAGCGATCTACGGCACTCTGAATATTGGAAACGGTAAGCCAATACGCCATGACAGTACGGAGGACAATGAAACTTGCTCACGCTCTCTCAAGGACTGGAGGGAAACCCCGCTGATTCCAGCGGAGTTATGCAGCCGAACCAAGGCGGCCGGGGAGTCTGTGAAACAGGACCATCACGAATCACGACGTGGGGGTCCGTCCGAAACAGTACACCTCATCGGGGTGTTTGTTTGAACATTCATAATACGAAGGGGGAATTACGATTTGAAAAAGAAAGAGACCAAACGCGAAAGGGAAGAAATGAAGGAGGAAGGCCGCACGAAAATCATCGTCACCCGCATATTCGGGGATCGGGATTTCCTCGACCTCTATGCTGACTATGCGGCGGAAATGATCCGACGTAAAATTGCCGAATCCGCCAAAACAGCCGGATAACGGCAGCGAAAAAAGAAGAAGGGAGGCTTGACACGGGCAGGGAACGGGGGTATAATGGAGATACCCCCACACCGCTCTGCTCGGAAAGGGATACATATGACACTCACAGAGCAGAGAAGAACTATCGCGGCATGCTATTGCCGCCTGAGTGATGACGACGCAGCAGACGGCACGTCAATTTCCATAGCCACGCAGACAAAGCTCCTCGGAGACTACTGCCGGGAACACGGATACGAAATCCACGATTTCTATCAGGACGACGGCTACACCGGCACGAATTTCGAGCGGCCCGCCTTCAAGCGGATGATGGCGGACGCAGATGCCGGCGCGGTCAACACCATCGTGGTCAAGGACCTGTCCCGGTTCGGCAGAGAGCACTTGCAGGTTGGACAGTACTTACAGGTCATCCTCCCCGAGAAGGGCATCCGGTTCATCGCCGTCGGGGATGACGTCGATTCGGCGAAGGGAAGTCTCGATTACGACCTCATGGTCCCGATCAAGAACATCTTCAACGAGTACTATCCAGCGGATTGCTCCCGGAAGACCCGGCAGGCGCTCAAAACGAAGGCAGAGAACGGCGAGTTCATCGCAGCCCGCGCGCCGTACGGCTACCGCAAATCCAAAGAGGACAAGCACATCCTCGAAATCGACGAGCGGACGGCCCCCATTGTCAAAGAAATCTTCGAGATGGCGGCGTATCAGGGCTACGGCTACGACAAAATCGCCCGCATCCTGAAAGCACGGAAGATCCTCACCCCGTCGGCGTACCTCGCGGAGACCGAAGGCAGGGCGACGGAAAAGGATCCTTACGACTGGAATCTGACCTCCGTCTATACAATGCTCGCCAACCGCACCTACCTCGGCCACTGTGTCAACGGCAAGCGGGCGGTGCTGTCCTTCAAGAACAAAAAGGTCGTCCGCAAAACGGAAGATCAGTGGATCGTCGTCGAGAACGCCTTTCCGGCAATCGTCACCGAACAGCTCTGGAACGACGCGCATGAACGGCTGAAAACACGGAAGCACGAAAGCCGGACCGGTTTCGTCAATATCTTCGCCGGGCTCTTGAAATGCGAAGCCTGCGGGTACAGTCTCGTCCTGTCGAATACGAAGGACCACACGAACTACTACGTCTGCAACACCTACAAAAAGAAAGGCCCGGACGCCTGCACAAGCCATTACATTCGGTACGATGAGCTGTATTCCACTGTGCTCGCGGACATCCAAAAGGTGTCCGCCGCGGCACGGGAGGATCGGGAAACGCTGATCGCAAAAATCCTCGCCCGGCTGGACGACGGCGATGATTCCGGGCGGAAGCAGCTGGAACGCGAGCGGGACGAGCTGACCGGGAAGATCGCGGACTTGGACCGGATGTACAAGCAGCTGTACGCCGACCGGTTCAAAGGCGTGCTCTCCGAGAGGAAGTTTACGGAGCTTGCCGTCGACTGCGAGGCGGCGCAAACGAAGGCGGAAGAGTGTCTCGCCGAAGTGCAACGGGTTCTCGAAGAACAGCGGGAAGCCGAGGACGGAGCGGAGAAGTTCGCCGATCTCGCTGCGGAGTATGCCGACGTGACGGAGCTGAACCGGGAGGTCCTGAACCGCCTGATCGCGTCGATCACCGTGGGAGACCGTGTCCGGGAAAACGGAAAAACCACGCAGAAAATCACGATCCGTTACAAGTTTATCGGAACATTTTGATTGCAGAGGAGCCGCAGGGAAAAAGTATCCCTTTCACCGGCACCGGGTCCAGGGTTCGAGTCCCTGAAGGTGCAAGCGAAACGGCCCTTTCCAAACCCGGGGCATTAGCGCAGCTGGGAGCGCACAACACTGGCAGTGTTGGGGTCACGAGTTCGAGTCTCGTATGCTCCATGGAAAAAGAGAGACCTCGCGTCTCTCTTTTTTCGTGTAAATATGAATCGAGTCTCGTATGGAGTTTCCCATGTTCACGTTGGAAACAGCTGAAGAGGATCTCCCGGGCAACGAAACGGACTCCGGCTGCACGTCCCCGGAAACTCCCAAAAGGTGCGAAGCACCGAAGGAGTTCGAGTCTCGTATGCTCCATGGAAAAAGAGAGACCTCGCGTCTCTCTTTTTTCGTGGAAAATATGAATCGAGTCTCGTATGGAGTTTCCCAAGTTCACGTCGGAAACAGCTGAAGCGGAAATCACAACGTATCGTCACAAAGAAACGCCGTGAGAGTCCGGACTGGCTGCGGCGCGTTTCCGTTTCCCCCTCAACCGGCAGCCGGAACTTCTCCCCGCCCCCTTGACCTCCCGCTCCGGATGCGGTATAATGACAGTAACGATCCAAACGAATCACCATGATTGACCAAACACAGGAGGTGCCCGATGTTGACACGCACAACCCCCGAAAAGGCCGGCGTCCGGAGCGAAGGGATCATCCGCTTCCTCGACGACATGAAGGCAAAGCGGCTGCACATGCACGCCATGATGATCCTGCGGCACGGCGAGGTGATCGCGGAAGCCTCGTTCGCCCCGTGGTCCAAAGACAATCTCCACATGCTCTTCTCCCTCTCGAAGAGCTTCACGTCGACCGCGGTCGGATTCGCCGTTCAGGACGGACTGCTGCGGGTGACGGACCGCCTCGTCGATTTCTTCCCCGACCTGCTCCCCGCGCTGCCCTGCGAGAACATGCGGAAGATGACTTTGAAGCACCTGCTCACCATGAACACCGGACACGGCGCAGAGCCGCGCTGGAGCGGGGAGTGCTGGGAGAAGGTGTTTTTGCGGAGTTATGTGGAATTCGAGCCCGGGACGCATTTCCTCTACAACACCTTTGCGACCTACATGCTCGCCGCCGTGGTGCAGAAGGTCACCGGAAAGAAGCTGCTCGCCTACCTCCGCGAGAAGTTCATGGATCCCCTCGGGATGAGTGAGGACATCTGGTTCGAGGAATCTCCCTCCGGCGTGGCGACGGGCGGCTTCGGGCTCAACGTCCGGGTCGAGGACATTGCCAAGCTCGGCCAGTTCTACCTCCAGGGCGGCGTCTGGGAAGGGAAGCAGCTTTTGAACGACCAGTGGATCGCCGACGCGACGACGCCGTGGTCCGACAACCGGGGCCATGGCGGGGAGGATTCCGACTGGGGCTCCGGGTACGGGTATCAGTTCTGGATGTGCAAGCCCGACAACGTCTTCCGCGGCGACGGCGCCTACGGTCAGTACTGCGTCGTGATGCCGGATCAGGACATGGTCATCGCCATCAACAGCGGCGTGGACAACATGGCCGCGGTCCTCGATTCGATCTGGACGAACATCCTGCCGTGCGTGGAGGCCGCTCCGATTCCGGAGGAGGATCCTGCCCTTGCCGCCCGGCTCGCCGACACGGAGACGCCCCCCTGCTGGGAGGAATTCGGATGGACGGCGCCCGTCTTCGATCCGGTGCCGGAGAAACGCTGGCGCGGCGAATACTGCTTCGGCCAGGACCGGGACAATCCGCTGGACGCGGACGCCCTCATCGTCGAAGCGGACTGCCTGATCCTCCGCAAAGGGGAGCGCACCGAGCGGCTTCCGCTCTGCCTGGACCGGTGGGTCCTGACGGAGGACGGGGAGAGCGCCGTGCGTGCCGCGAACACGGAGGACGGCCTGCTGCTGCATCTGTGCCACGTCAAAACGCCGTTTGAGACGACCGTCATCGTGAAGTTCGTCCCGCACGGCGTGAAGGTCGGGGTCCGCCGCGGATACGGTCTGGGCGGCGACAGAGCCTGGTTCGTCGGACACAGGAAGTAAGATCCCGGCAAAGAAATAAAGAGGATTGCGCGCGCGGTCCTCTTTGTTCCTGTTTCCGCATTTTCGACCAGAGCCCGGTGCTGCCTGCGCGGCAGGATCACCATACATAAAGGAGACGACATGAATCACAACGACCGCTGCGACGTTGCCCTGCTCTCCGTCACCGACACGGAATACGCCGCCGTCCTTCATTTTCACGAATGGGAGGAATTCCGCATCCCCGGCGACGGTCAGCGCTACGAGCGCGCGTCCTTCCTCCGGGACGGCCGTCAAGTCCGCCTGATCCACGCGCGGACCGGCGAGATGGGCATGACCGCCGCGGCTGCCGTCGCCATGAAGGTGGCGTGCACCTTCCGCCCGCGCTATCTCATCATGGTGGGGATCGCGGCAGGCGTCGCACTCACCGAGGTGGCGGAGCAGATCTACGGCGACGTGATCGTGCCGGACGTGGTGTGGAATTACGCCGTCGGCAAGTTCGTCAGCCCCGACGCCGCGTTCATCACCTACGGGGACGTGGGCTTTCTGCCGCGGTCCACGAGCGTCGCCATGCCGGAGGAGATCCTGACCTCGGTGCGCGAGGCCGCCGCGTCGCCGGAGAATCAATGCCATGTCCTGATCGGCCCGATGGCCTGCGGAAGCACGGTCGTCGCAAACAAAAACGTCCTCGATAAGCAGGTGTACTCCCAGTTCAAGGACACGATGGGGCTCGACATGGAATCCTATGCGGTCGTCTATGCCGCGCTGCAAGCACCCGAGCCGCGTCCGCTCCCGCTGATCGTCAAGAGCGTGTGCGACTACGCCAACAGCGAGAAATCGGATCAGTATCAGAAATTCGCCGCCTACACGAGCTGCGAGTTTGCGAAGCTGCTGTACGAGAAGTACCTGCCGCTGGACTGACGGCCGTTGCGAATCCGGGCCCGGATCAGGGGTTCACGCAAGTCTCTTCACGCCTCCCGGAGGAAAAGACCGTTTGCCCGGGCGAGCTGCCGCAGCGTTTCGAGAAATTCCCCGCAGAAGCGGTAGGCCGTCATGTAGAGGTCCCCGCCGTCGAGGGTGAGGAGCGCGTCCTCGTCCGGGAAGAGGAGGGAGAGCGTCCCGCCCGCGGCGCATCCCTCGATGAGCAGGGCGAGCGTTTCGGGTGCGGGCTGCACGATCCAGTCGGCCCAGCCGTCGTCCTCAGCCGGACAGTCTGCCCGATCCGCCGCGACGGCCGCATAGCACGAGAGGCAGAGGACGAGGTTGGCGAACCGGCGGTAGAGCGCACCGATCCTCTCGGGGGCGGCGAGGTATTCCTCGACGGGGAAATAGAACGGCCCGGCCTCGCGGGGGACCTGCCGGGGAAGAAAATCGATCACGGATGGGGGAGCGTCGAGGAGGCGTTCCCTTTGTTCGTCGTATGAAGGCTGTTTCATGGCGTGCTCCTTCCTGCTTCATGGCGCTATGTCTCTCCTATTATACCGCGCCGCGGAGGAAATTTCCACCCCTTCCCGCGCAGGATGGAAAAAAACGGCACGGATTTGTGATTTTGTATGGCTTTTTGGAGGAAAATGCCTTATAATAGACGCAAAGAGGTCATGGCCGATCCGAACGGCTGTTGATGAACTGCGGTGGAAAACGGGAGGAAAACGTATGCGGCAGGAATCCCTTGTCCCGGAGCGCGTCCGGATTCTGAGCGGCAGCTGGCTTAAGCTGTTTGCCGTCATCACGATGCTGATCGACCACGCTGCCCATTTTCTTCTGGAGGACTCGGACCTCGTCCTGTTTTCTCTCGGCAGCCGGAGCATCCGGCTCTATACCCTCATGCGGGCCGTCGGGCGCAGCGCGTTCCCGCTCTTCTGCTTTCTGCTGGTCGAAGGCTTCCTCCACACGCGCGACCGCAGGAAATACGGCGGACGGCTCCTTTTGTTCTGCCTGCTGTCGGAGCTCCCGTGGAATCTGGTGCACAACGGCACGCTGCTGTACGCGAGACAGAACGTGTTCTTCACCCTGTTCCTCGGTTTTCTCGGAATGTGCACGGCGGAAGCGTTCCTCGAAGAACCGGAGCGCAAGAAACGGATCGGGCTTGCCGGGATCCTCTTCGGTCTTCTGGCTGCCGCCGTCCTTCTCCGGGCGGATTACGGGGCCGGGGGCTTCGGGTTCATCCTGCTGCTGTACTTTTTGCGGGAGGCGCCCCTGTTCCGCGCGGTGACGGGCTGCTGTCTGCTTTCGAGCGGGTGGAAGGTCTTCCCGGCGTTCGCGGCGATTGCTTTGTATAACGGGAAGCGTGGATTCATCAAAGGAAGAGCCGTATCGCTGCTGTTTTATGCGGTTTATCCCCTTCACCTGCTGGTCCTGTACTGGATCAGGAGCCGGACGGTCGGCTTCTGAAAAATTCGGGGGAAGGACGCCGCCTTTCCGGGAAATACGGTATCGTGAAATACAATCAGAGAAGAAAAAAGGAGTCACCATGGAACCCTACCGGGACACATCCCTGTCGTTTGAGGAGCGAGCCGACGATCTCGTCGCGCGCATGACCCTCGAAGAAAAGATCGCGGTCCTCATCGAGACCTCCGAGGCAAACGAGCGGCTCGGGATCCCGAAATATTACCACGGAAACGAAGCGCTGCACGGCGTGGTGCGGCCCGGGAAATATACGGTCTTCCCGCAGGCCATCGCGTTCGGCGCTATGTTCGACTGCGATCTCATGGAAGAGATCACCGAGGCCATCTCCGACGAGGCGCGGGCGATGCACCACCGCGGGCAGGCGATCACTGAAAAGAATACCCTCTTCGGCGGGCGGTACAGCGGGCTCCTCACCTTCTGGTCGCCGGACCTCAATCTCTGCCGCGATCCGCGGTGGGGCCGGACCCCCGAGACCTACGGGGAGGATCCCTACCTCGCTGGCAAGACCGGCGCGGCGTTCGTCAGAGGGCTCCAGGGGCACGACCCGAAGTACCTCAAGGCCGTTGCAACGCCGAAGCACTTCACCGCGAACAACGAGGAACACAACCGCTTCTCGTGCAACGCGAAAATGAGCGAGAAGAGCCTCCGGGAATACCACCTCGAGCCGTTCCGGATCGCGGTGAAGGAAGGGCATCCCGCCACCGTCATGGCCGCCTACAACGCGATCAACGGGATCCCCTGCCACGAGAACCGGCGGCTGCTCACCGACATCCTGCGCAGGGAGTGGGGCTTCGACGGCTACGTCGTCTCGGACTGCTCGGGGGTCGCCCGGCTCTGGGACGCGCACAAACGGTATGCCGATCCCGCCGACGCCGCCTCCGCCGCGATGAACGCCGGGGTGGACCTCGAATGCGGGGGCTACGCGGCCTACGAGCATCTGTATAAGGAATTCCTCGCCGGGCAGGTCGAAAAGGGAAAGACGACCGAGGAGCGGATCACGGAGGCCTGCCGCCGCGTCCTGCTCGCGCGCTTCCGGCTCGGACAGTTCGACCCGGATGACATGGTCCCGTTCTCGAAGATCCCGCTCTCCGTCGTTGGATGCGAAAAGCACCGGGATCTCGCCCTGCGGGCCGCGCTCGAATCGATCGTCTTGCTCAAAAATGACGGCGTTCTGCCGATCGGCGGGGACAAAACGATCGCGCTCGTCGGAAACAACGCCGCCGTCTGCCAGTTCGGGGATTACAGCGGCGAACCGCTGAACCGCCCCGTGTCCCCCCTCGACGGGATGCTCGCGGAATACGGCGCGGCGGTCACGGCGGTGCCGTGGAAGTGGAAGCCCGACGGCCGGACCTACCTCCCCGCGGACCGGGCGCATCTGTGCACGCCGGACGGGGAACCGGGACTTCGCGGCGAATACTACGCGAACGCCGGATTCCTCGGGGAACCATTGACGCGCATCGATCCCGCCGTCGATTTTGCGTGGAACGATCGGATGCCCGACGCCTACATCACCTCGGTGCAGTATTCGATCCGCTGGAGGGGGGAGCTGTGCCCCGAGACGGACGGCGTGTATCTTTTGCGCCTCGTGTGGTCCGGGAGCGCGCCGTGCGAGAAGCCGACGCTCCGGGTGGACGGCCGGGAGCTCGGTCAGGAAGCGGCCCTCACGCTCGAGGCCGGGCGCCGTTATCCCATCGTCATCGAATACCGAAAGGCCGCCGAGGACCCAATGATCCGGTTCGAGTGGGCAATCCCGGAGAGCGGCATCGGCGACCCGTTCGCGGAAGAGATCGCGGCGGCGGCCCGGGCGGACGTGACCGTGGCGGTCGTCGGGCTCGGGCGGGAATACGAGAGCGAAGGCCGTGACCGGGAGAGCCTCGGTCTGCCGCCGTAGCAGGAGGAATTCCTCGCGCGCCTCTTCGATACGGGAAAGCCGGTCGTCGTCGTGCTCGAGGGCGGGAGTCCCCTGTCCGTGCCGGAAATCGGGAGGCGCGCAGCCGCGGTGATCGAAGCGTGGTATCCCGGCGAGCGGGGCGGGGAAGCCCTCAGCCGGCTGATCGCGGGCCGTGAGAACTTCTCGGGACGGCTCCCGGCGACGTTCCCGGTGTCCGCCGACGACCTGCCGCCCTTCGACGACTACGAAATGGCGCACGGCCGGACCTATCTGTACGCGAAAAAGCCCCCGCTCTGGCCGTTCGGGTTCGGGCTGTCCTATACGCGCTTCGCGTATGCCGATCCCCGCGCGGTGCGCACGCCGGACGGCTGGGACGTGGCGGTCACGGTCAAAAATACCGGGGAGCGCGCCGGGGACGAGGTGATCGAATTGTATCTCGACAGCGCGGGGCTGCCCGACCAGCCGATTTTCCGGCTCCGCGGATTCCGCCGGGTGACGCTCGGTGCGGGTGAGGAGCGGCGCTGCGTCTTCCGCCTGACGGAGGAGGACTTCACCCTGTACGAGGGCGACGGGGGGGCGGCATACCGTCCGGGACGCTATACGGCGTATTTCGGCGGATCCCTCCCGGACCGGCGCAGTCTCGAGCTCGGCGCGGCGGAATGCGTATCCGTCGTGATCGAGGCGGAATGATACAAAATCTGCTTTAGAGTATGGCAAACGAGCGCCGCCAAAGCCCCTCATCAGAAACTTCGTTGACAGCCCGCGTTCATCGGCGATGCACTCTTTTTGTTGCCTTCCCCCTTGGGCGGGTCGGTTTCAACTTGTTGAAACCGGGTGGCTGAAGGCCGGATGAGGGGGAACGAACGGTTCTTGATCGCTGCATTGTCAGAAGGAAAACGATATCAGGAGGACATCATCATGTATATCGCAAAACCGACGAAGGAACAGCTTGCCTGGCAGGACATGGAGCTCGGCGTCCTGATCCACTACTGCCTCGAAATCTACCGCCCCGACCTCGGGGGAGACTGGTATAAGACAAATCAGGTGCGGACCGCGCTGGCCCCCGAGACGATCCAGCCCGAAAAGCTCGACCCCGCCCAATGGGTGCGGAGCGCGGCTGAGCTCGGGGCGAAATACGCCGTCCTCGTGACGAACCACTGCACCGGGTTCTCCCTCTGGGACACGAAGGTCAACGACTTCTCCATCGCGCACACCGGATGGCGGGGCGGCGGCGGGGACATCTGCCGGGAATTCATCGCGGCCTGCGCCAAATACGGCCTGAAACCCGGCTTCTACTACTCCACCGGGTGCAACGGGTACTACAACATCAACGACAACTGGAAGTGGGACTACCGGAGCCCGGAATATCAAGCCTATGTGAAGAACGTCGAGGCGCAGGTCACGGAGCTCTGGACGGAGTACGGCGACCTCTTCGAGATCTGGTTCGACGGCGGGATCATCCCTCCCGAAAAGGGCGGTCCGGACCTCACGCCGATCCTGAGGCAGCATCAGCCGCACGCGATCTGCTTCCAGGGCCCGCGCGACTGGGCGCATGACATCCGCTGGGTCGGGAACGAGGACGGGCTCGCGCCGGAGAACTGCTGGGCGACCACCAACGCGGGCGAGGCGCGGTACGACGGGACCGTCCCGGATGAAAAAGCGGGCGTCGGCGATCCGGACGGGAAATACTACTGGCCGGCGGAGTGCGACATGCCCAACCGGACGCATCGCGCATTCGGCGGCGGATGGGCGTGGAAGGCCGGGGAAGAGGACCTGCTCTACTCGACCGACGAGCTGCTCGACTGCTACGTCCGCTCGGTCGGGCGCAACGCCAACATGCTCATGGGCATGGCGATCTCGACCGACGGCGACTTCCAGGACGAGGCGCAGTTCAAGGCGTTCGGCAGGCGTATCCGCGAGACCTTCGGAGCCCCGCGCGCCTTCCTCGGGCATCCGGATCTCGCGGAGGGGAAATGCGCCCTCTCGTTCGGGGAATCCGTTCCGGTGAAGTACGTCTCGATCCGGGAGGACGTCGCGGACGGTCAGCGGATCCGCGGCTTCCGCATTCTCGCGGACGGGCGGCCCGTGTACGAGAGCGCGTGCGTCGGGCATCGGCGGATCGTGCCGTTTGACGGCCTCTCTGCCCGGGAAATCGCCGTGGAAATCACGAAGGACGCGGGCCGCGCATCGATCCGCGACGTGGCGGTGTATTGATCAGCAGACAACGTAAAAAGGGGTTGTCGCATGAACTCCAAGAAACGGAGAAATGCGACAGCCGTTCTCTTTACACAGCGCTATCGGCGTTCTTTTTCTCCTTTATCGAGGAGAAAAAGAACCAAAAAGAGGAACTCTCTGGAAGGCTTGGGTGTTCCGCACTCTGCGGAGTGCGGGTCAGGGCGTTGCCCCGACACCCTACCACCTTTTGAAAAAG
>JAFPWV010000111.1 GCA_017412675.1 Clostridia bacterium | reverse complement strand
GTATCGACGACGGCGTAGACCTGCTGGAAGATGTTCCCAATGAAAAGGGGAACGGCAAACGCGAGGATCAGCTTCACGGGATCGCCCACGGTCATGTCAAGTACGGCGGTTTTCTGTTTCATGTTCACACCTCTGTCTTTCCTTTATGTGAATGCGGGTCAGGGGATCACGGCTGCTGCCGGAACGTCAGCGCATCCTCTGCCTCAGGGTCGAACGGCACGGTCATGGGAGACGGACCTTTAATGTGCTTATAGATGTCTCCCGTCCGTTTGTCGACCCTGAAGGGCGTAACGCCGGAATAGACGTAATAGCTTTCGTCCTCCGAAAGAACGCGGGGCGCAGTCAGCAGTTCCCAGAAAACCTGCCGGAGCGTGTTGTCACTGTCTTCCGGCTCAGTGAGGCTGCCGTATGTATCCGCATAGGCTTTTGCCAGAGCGTCATGCAGAACTTCCGTCGCCTGATTCGCCGTCAGCAGGACTTCGACGCCCTCCTCAAAGGCGACGCTGTCGAGGATCTCGGGGATCGCCTCCCGCATGGAGCGGAGCTGCTCGTCGTCGCCGCTGTCCGGCCAGAATGCGATGAGATCGAGCGTTCTCCCCGTATCGTCGCGCAGCGAAGCGATTTCCCGCAGCGGCATTTTCGTGACATCGGTTTTCCCGTGCTCGCACAGTAGGAACGTCAGGATGCGTTCTTCGGGGTCCGGATGCCCCGGCAGATTCAGGGAAACGCTGTAACGCTCCCCCGGCAGCCGGCGGCAGGTCACTTCTGCGGTTTCCATCCATTCTGCCGGGCACCGGAAGGAGAACAGACAGAGACCCGTATCGGTCGCCGGACGGTATTCCACAAGGTCGTCGTCAACGGGTACCCCTTCGACCGATGAAACGGGATCGGAAGAGGGAAGCACCGCCTGCTGGGTACGGACTGTCTCCCTGCCCGCAAGCGGTCCGCCCGTCACAGCCGAGGTGACCTCCCCGCTTCCGGGCATTGCGTAGATGGTGAAAACGAGAATCAGAACCAGAATCAAAAATACGCGTTTCATGCTAACCTCCTTCGTTCTTCGTTCATCCGCCGGTTTTACCCGAATACAACGGAAAATTCTTCCAGCATGTCTTCGTTTTCCGGATTCTCCGGTTCGCTGCGGGTGACCAGAACGTCCCCGATTTCCTCCCGTTCCGTATCGATGCGTGCGGAATAGAGAATCCTGCTGCTCCAATAAAGGGTCCCTTCGAGTTTGACGACATAGATTCCGCTTGACACGCGCTCTCCGCTTTGATCCGTCAGATCCCATCGGTATTCCAGGATCCCGGATCGCGGCGTCGCGCCGGAGATCGCGTCCAGCGCCTCGTTGTCCATCGTTTCGGGATCGGCCGCCCTGATCCACGAGGCTACGCTGTCCTCGCGCTGGCGGTAGCCCCGTCGTGCCGCGGTGAAGTCGGTAACGAACAGCGTCTTCACGAGAGCACCGTTTTCGTCCTCGATCCAGACGGCGAATTGATTGGCCGCGTGGGTAGACGCCCGGTTGAACCGGAAGGTCAACTCCACCCCTGTAACGGGAGCTTCTGCTTCATCGACCGGACTTTCACCGGCCTGCGCCTCTGCCGCATCCGGAACCCCGGAAGAACCGAGATGTTCCGTCCACTCGCCTCCCGCACAGGATACGAGAAGAACAGCGGCAAGGAGATTACAGAAGATCAATCTGATCCCACAGGATATTGCCTTTTTCATCGAGATATTCTTCGTTTGCATAGACAGCCTCCACCTTTCCGATAAACAACTCATGCGTTCCGGGCATGATGCTTTCCACGACCTTGCATTCGATATGGACCGGGCAGTCCGAGAGGATCGGAGCGTCGACATACCGGGCGTCCTCCCATGCGATGTTCATGGCGGCAAATTTGTCCCCGTCCCGACCCGACTTCGATCCAAGGAAGCCGTATTCCTTTTCGTATCCCTTCGCGGGAAGGTTGACGACGAAGCAGCCGCTTTCTTTAACCATATGATGGGAATACCGGGAGGGTACGATCCCCACCATGACCATCGCCGGGGACAGGCTGACATTGGCGCAGAAGCCGACAACGAGAGCGTTGTTCCTCCCGTCCCTGTCACGACAGGAAACAAGAGTCTTCGGGATCGGCTGCAGGGCCAGCATCGTGTTCTTCGCTTCTCTTTTCATGATCGTATTCCGCCTTTTAATCTACCGGTTATCCGGCTGTTTCATTTTCCGGCTTCATTATACAGGAAAAAAACGGCGGGGTATTGCATATCCGTCCTTTTTATGATAGAATCGTTATGACAAATTCATCCTCCGGAGAAACCGGATGGGACGGAGGGAAAGATGGCAGAAAAGATCAGCGACCGGCAGCTCCGATACATGGAATTTCTCCATCGCGAGACGGGGAGCCGTCACCATACGCACGAGGAAGATTTCCGGCAGTATGAATCCATCCGGGTCGGCGACGAAGAAGGAGCCGTGAGGGAATCGCGCAAAATCCTCGAATCCGGCCTGCTCGGCCACCTGTCGGACGACGCCCTGCGTAACGCGAAATACCTGTTCGTTGCCTGCGCCGCGCTTGCCAGCCGCTCGGCGATCTCTGCCGGACTTCCCGCGGAACGCGCGTACAACATCAGCGACCTCTATATTCAAAAAATGGACCTGCTCGCCGATGTGGGAGAGGTCCGGGATCTGCAGATCCAGATGATGGCGCACTACGCGCGGGAAGTGCGGGAGCTGGAGAAAAAGGAAGTGTATTCGCGGGATGTGCTCCGTGCGATGGACTTCATCTACGAGCACCTTCACGAACAGCTGACGGCGGAGCGCGTCGCTGATGAGGTCGGACTCAGCCGGGGGTATTTCTGCGCGCTCTTCAAGCGGGAAGCGGGCGTCGGCGTCGCGGAATACATCCAGTCCCGGCGCATCGAAGCGGCAAAAAACATGCTCCGCCATTCGGAAATCCCATACGCCGAGATCGCAGCCATCCTCTCCTTTTCCTCGCAGAGTCATTTCAGCCGGGTCTTCCGGGAGAAGGTCGGCGTCACGCCGAGGGAGTACAGGACGAAGGGATAAAATCATAACTGCGTCATACCGTTTCACGACGTGGGGGTCTCTTTCCCCCGCAACTTCTTAAGCTTCTCCGCCAGAACATCGACCTCCTCATAGAACGCTTTTCGAATCGCATCCGCTTCCTCCTGCGGGATCATGCCGGCTTTTGCCTCCTTCTCCGCCTCCAAGCTCTGATGGAGCAGGTATGTAAACTTTCTGCCGTAATAGAATCCGTTCAACCGTATCGACGGAAGAACCTCGTCCATCAGCCAGTCTGCAAACTGCTCCCCGAGGGGCGTCCGGGAATGGAACAGCAGCCGATAAAAGTCCGCCTCGCAGATATATTTCCGGTGGATCACCTGCACGGCGTCGCTGCCGTCCTTCCGCTTTCCCGTTACGACGATCTCGTCGACCGTTTTCGTCTCCCGCTTGCAGTGCCGCCGGATCGCATCCCGCGGATTGTGATAACCAAGCCGCTTCGCGCATTCGATGGCAGGGAAGAAGAAATCCTCTCCCTCCTTCAGCGGCTCAAGCCCCTCCAGCTCTGACCCGTCGTAAGAGCCGATCAGGGCCGTAATCGTAAGATTTTCTTTGTTCATGCAGTTTGTCCTTTCTTTTCGGATTTATGACCGTCGGATTAACCGACACCTATCCTTTCCCGTCGTATGCGAAACGGATAGAACCCTCACGTTTCACGACGTAGGGGGTGTTCCTCTTGGCCGTGAATCCTATCGAGGCTCCCCTTGTTTTTGACCGTCAGCTCAATATACCGTCAAACACCACAAATCTCATTGATGTGTCTTGTGCGTTTTGACGATCATTTCAAATGAGGGTCATCTTTCCGCGCATATGATTCCGATTCCGTCTTGGCAGACGGACAATCGACATCTCTCAAAGGGGTACTGATACTTCATCATGATCTCGTTCCTACCCCCACGTCGTGATTCGTTCTCCCGTCTTTGTTCCGTCTGTCCGCCCATATATGGGCCGTCCGTCCTCCTCTGAGTTTTCCAAAACGGGATTTTCCCGCTCCTCGCGCGCGCGTGACGGACGGAAGGAGGATGACGATAAAGAGAGCGTCCGTAATTGATAGTTTTAGTTCTTTGTCTTTTAGTATTTATTCTCTTTAGTATTTAGTAGTGTCGGATTTCCCTGTTCCGGACTGGCCGCGACGGGATTCTCCGATCGTGGCTCGTCCGTACGCCGTGTTTCCCGAAAAATTCTTCTCCGGAATCTCGTGGATTTCCCATTCTTCCTCCGCGAAACTCCCGTTCCCCGACCGGATCCGCGTCCGGCGCAGATAACCCGTGACCTCCAGTTCTTTCAGCGCAACACGGACGGCGTCCGCCCCTTCCCGGCAGTGCGACACGATCCCGCGCGTGGAAAACTTCCAGTCGTCGGGAAGGGACAGCATGTACGACAGCAGACCCTTCGCCTTCAGGCTCAGCCGCGTGTCCTTCAGATGGGCATTGCTCATGATCGTGTAGTCCTTGTTCTTCTCCGCTCTGTAAATCGGCATATTTGTCTCCTTTCATTGATCTCAACTTGTGCCCAACTTGGGCAGAAGTTGCTTTTTCGTAATTCCCGAAATGGTTTCCAACTTGGGAACAATTTCCGCCGGAAATTGTGTCCAACTTGGTCACCATTTTTCCGGATTCTCCCGATCCGTTTTCTTACTTCGGTTTTCACGGTTTCCCGAAAATGAAAAAGAGCCAGATCATGATCCCGGATGAAATCAATCTGGCTCGCGTTCATGTGAGAGCGGAGGTCAATCCTCCGAACTTTTTCACATGGATTCTATTCGGTTTTCTGATGCCTGTATCCCTTCCTTAACTCAAAACGCGTCTTTCGGCGAAGAGGGGGGATACAGCGGTTTTGCCATTTTTTGCCAACGCGCCGGCGCGGATCTGCTGATTTTCTGATCTGCGCTTTGGGGTGCGCCGGCAAATGAAAGAAGCACTCCAAATCTCTCTGAAGTGCTTCCTTCTTGGCTTTGGAGCATACGAGACTCGAACTCGTGACCCCAACACTGCCAGTGTTGTGCGCTCCCAACTGCGCTAATGCCCCAGCTTTGAGAAAGAACCGTTTCTCATGCACCTCCAGGGACTCGAACCCTGGACCCACTGATTAAGAGTCAGTTGCTCTACCAACTGAGCTAGAGGTGCTTACCGGAAACGGTCTTTCTCGTGTTGCCTTCGGAGCCGCTCCCCACGCCGCCCCGCTCTTCGGTAGTTCGTATCCCTTCCTCCGTCATCCGCTGTCTCCCTTCTTTCGGCGGGGGACCCACTGATTAAGAGTCAGTTGCTCTACCAACT